>NZ_JBHFNQ010000009.1:0-25757 GCF_041929345.1 Floridaenema aerugineum BLCC-F46 | reverse complement strand
TTTTTTTTTTTTTTTTTTATATTTTTTTTTTTTTTTATTTTTTTTTTTTTTTTCCTTTTCACCCCCAACAACGTACCTAAAAATTTTTTTATAGGTGTATTGTTAAAATATTCGACAAATGACAAGTGACGAATATGATTAAAGTTCTGCACTTATCTGATATTCATATAGGAAGCGGGTTTTCTCATGGGAAACTTAATCCGGTCACGGGTTTAAATACACGGTTGGAAGATTTTGTTAGTACATTGGGAAAGTGTATTGATAGAGCGATCGCTGAACCCGTCGATTTAGTATTATTTGGTGGTGATGCTTTCCCTGATGCTACGCCACCGCCTTATGTAAAAGAAGCTTTTGCTAGTCAGTTTCGCCGCTTAGTTGATGCTCAAATTCCGACAGTTTTGTTAGTAGGAAATCATGACCAACATTCCCAAGGACAGGGAGGCGCAAGTTTAGGAATTTATCGGACTTTGGGAGTACCTGGGTTTATTGTTGGAGATACGATAAAGACACATTGTATTGAAACTGCTAATGGTGCGGTTCAAGTTGTTACTTTACCTTGGATTACGCGATCGACTTTGTTAACTAGACCGGAAACAGAAGGGTTAAGTTTAGCTGAAGTTAACGAGTTATTAATTAAAAAATTAGAACCTGCGTTAGAAGGGGAAATTAGACGTTTAGATCCTAATTTACCGACAATTATGTTAGCGCATTTAATGGCCGATCGCGCAACTTTAGGCGCAGAAAAGTTGTTAGCAGTTGGTAAAGGTTTTACAATTCCGCTATCTTTTTTAACTCGTTCTTGTTTTGATTATGTCGCTTTAGGTCACGTTCATAAACACCAAAATTTGAATAAATCTAACGATCCGCCTGTGGTTTATCCGGGAAGTATTGAAAGGGTAGATTTTAGTGAGGAAAAGGAAGATAAAGGTTATGTGATGATTCATTTAGAAAGGGGTAATACTGAGTGGGAGTTTTGTCCTTTACCTGTGCGGTGTTTTTGTACGATCGAAGTCGATGTATCGAAAGCTGACGATCCGCAAGGGGGTATAATAAAGGCGATCGGCAAAAAGGAAATTAAAGATGCGGTGGTGAGGTTGATTTACAAATTGCGCTCGGAACAATTAGACTTGATTGATACTGCGTCTTTACACCAAGCTTTAACTGAAGCTCATAGTTATACAATTCAAGCAGAATTAGTTAGTCAATTAGCAAAACCCCGTTTACCAGAATTAACTTCTAGTGCTACTATGACTCCTTTGGAAGCACTAAAAACTTATTTAGATAATCGAGAAGATTTACGAGATCTGGCAACAGAAATGATGGAAGCGGCGCAAAGATTATTAGGGGAAAATGACGAAGATTGGGAAGTTTCGGGGGTGGAAACTGATGGTCAGTTGCGATTGTTGTAAGATTTTTTGAACCGCAAAGAGCGCAAAGAACGCGAAGAAAGAGAAGAAAGAGATTGCACAAAAGATGATTTCATTTATTAGATTTCTGGCAAAATTACGACTTTTTTTAAACGCAGATGTAAGCAGATAAACGCAGATGAACGCAGATGTAAGCGTAGTCTTTCTGTAGGGTAACTATTCCCAGTACCCAGTCCCTAGTCCCCAGTCCCCTTCTTTAAATAACAATGACAGTCAGGTTTTGACAGTAACGAAGCGACTAAACTATTAAGTGTTGTGGCGGCAAGTAAACCGCCGCCGATCGTACCTTTTATCGTAATATAAGGAATAGCGGATTTCATTAGTTGACGTTTGGCAGCTGGGGCGTGACTAAATCCGATCGGCATTCCAATAATTAATGATGGTTGAATTGTGCCTTTTTTCACTGCTTCGCTAATTGCTATTAACATGGAAGGAGCGTAACCAATTACAATTATGCAATCTTTGGGCAATTGGTTTACTCTTTCTTGTAAGGGATGATTGCGCCAAAATTCTTGTTCTACTTCGCTGGCGTTGTGAATGTGAGGATTTTCGATTAATGTTTCAATTCGACAACCTAAATGAGTTAATCTTGTTCGATCTAATGATGTTGCTACCATTGTTGTATCTGCAACGATCGCACAACTAGATTTTAATGCTTGACGTGCTGCTGCGATCGCGTTTTGTTCGGGTGATTTACTTAAGCACACAAAGGGAACTAAGCTAACATCTCCACAAGCTAATACTAATTGGGAAAGTAAATCTATTTCTATTTCGGATCGATCGCTCAAATCAGGTAATAATCTTTGTAGTGATTCCTCAAATGCTTCGGGATGAGCGTGAACTTCTGCATCTAAATTATTCCACAGTAATTCTAATCCACCTAACCCAACTTGCGCTTCTACTTCTAATTGTTTCAGTTGCGATAATGCTTCTGATTGCACAATTTCACAATCTTGATCTCTTCCGATTAAACCTTCTAATGCTGTCGCTGTTTGTCGCAGTTGAGCAATTTGTTGCATGACTGTGCGATATTGTTGCTGTAACTGCGTCATTAAGGTTTCTTTTTCGGATTCTGGTTCTACTTCTAATAGTTTGTGAATGTGAGATAGTTGAAAACCTTGGCGTTTTAATGCCACAATTCTTTTGAGTCTTTGGACATCTTGTTCTGAATATAAACGATAATTGCTGGGCGATCGTACAGGTTGTGGCATTAACCCTAATTGATGATAATGTCGCACCATTCGCGGTGTCACTTCATCACCAACTAATTGGGTGAGTTCGTGAATTGTGAGATTATTGGGACTAGGAACTGGGGATTGAGGAATGGGGATTGGGAGAGTTTTGAGTTTTGAGTTTTCCTCTCCCTTACACCCTGGAATTTCTGCTTTTCTAATCATAGTTCTGGTTCGATACCTGCTGCTCTTAATTGTGCTGCAAGACGTTCTACTCGTTGGCGTTCTTGTTCTACTATTTCACTACC
Organism: Floridaenema aerugineum BLCC-F46; assembly: GCF_041929345.1. Classification (NCBI taxonomy): domain Bacteria; kingdom Bacillati; phylum Cyanobacteriota; class Cyanophyceae; order Aerosakkonematales; family Aerosakkonemataceae; genus Floridanema; species Floridanema aerugineum. Next base: position 22,850 of record NZ_JBHFNQ010000009.1, on the reverse strand, counting down.
CCAAAGAAGTAAGTTACCTTGTTCATTCCACCAACGTAACCAAAAACTATTGCGATTTTCTCGATTTCCTTGCCAAACTCCTAAAAACAGCTGCATTTCTGGTATCCAAAAACGATTTTGTTCATTGGAAGATTGCAACTTATATTGTTTGTCATCGTTCAAACGATAGAGTTCGAGAGTTCCCGCTTGGGGCTCGAAAATTGCATAATTGGGAACTTGCAAAATACGTTGGTAAAAGAAGAATTTACCAGGAGGATAGGTTTCTTTAATTGAATATTCTCCGCCTTCGCTGTCTGATAAAAATTCCATGACTATTGCCGGAATTTCTCCTTGAAGTTGGGGGGTGTAACTCCGATTGACTTGTTCGCGGGGAACGGTAATGCGAGAAATGTATGCCCAGTCTGGTGCTTTGACGACAATTTTACCATTGACGGTGGCACAAATGCCGTAGTTGGTAGCGGTAAGGGCGGTTTCGGGTAATCTTCCAGAAAGTTGTAAACTCTCTGTTAGCGCCGCTGCTAGGGAAGGTTGATTGATGTTGTCCACTGGATCGTTTGGCAATATGTAATCATCTGGTAGTTTTTCCCAGAGGATTTGGTAGTTTGTGGTGGTGAGCATGGTTTTTTGCTCGAAAAGTGCGATCGAATATTCACTACTTTATCTTATGAAATATCTCCAAAAATTAAATGGGGCAGGCAGGATGCCTACCCTACAAGAGAAATATTTTTGTAGGGCAGGCATCCTGCCTGCCTTTTTTTCAAGATATTTTTGTAGGGCAGGCATCCTGCCTGCCTTTTCTTTCCTTTTTTTTCAAGACTGCCTGCCTTTTTTCTAATTATCTAAATTTAATATGAATAGCTTGACTTTAACATTAATGTCAAGGTTTAAGCTAAGGGAGTCGCTTTAGATGTTTTTATGCTTAACTCTCTTCATCTGCCGCCATCTCGTTTTTTGTCATGGAGTCGGGAAAATTCTGATGCAATGGCAGCTATTTTATGTGCAATTTTAGTTAGCTTTGGTTGGTTAACGCTACATCTTAATTGGGTGGGATTGGCGCTTTTGATTTTGTCTGCTGCTTATGTGATTGGAGGTTACGAAAGTGCCCGTGAAGGTTTGACAACTTTGTTTCAGGAAAAGGAATTGGATGTAGATCTTTTAATGATTGTGGCAGCTTTGGGGGCAGCTAGTTTGGGATTGTGGCAAAGAGAATATCATTTAATAATTGATGGGGCAATTTTGATTCTCATTTTTGCGATTAGTGGGGCGCTGGAAAGTTACGCAATGCGGCGAACGGAACGCAGTATTCGTAGTTTGATGAGTTTAACTCCTGATACTGCTAGGGTATTACAAAAAGGTGGGGAAGTGGAGGTGGCGATCGCTAATTTAGCAATAGGCGATCTAATATTAGTTAAACCTGGTGAATTAATCCCAGTTGATGCGGTAATTATCGAAGGTTACAGCACTATTAATCAAGCTGCAATTACTGGGGAATCTATTCCGGTAGACAAAACTATTGGCGATGAGGTTTTTGCCGGAACTTTAAACGGTAATGGGGCGTTGAAATTGCGCTTAGAACAACCACCTGAAAGTAGTTTAATTCAACGAGTAATTCGTTTGGTAGAACAGGCACAAAATGAAACTCCTCCCTCGCAACAATTTATCGAAAAATTTGAGCGAGGTTATGCTAAAATTGTAGTAATTGTAGGTGTTTTGCTGGCAATTTTACCGCCATTTTTGGGAGATTGGAATTGGGAAACTACGATTTATCGAGCATTAATTTTTTTGGTTGTTGCTTCTCCCTGTGCGTTAATGGCGGCGATTATGCCAACTTTACTTTCGGGAATTTCTAATGGTGCAAGACAGGGAATTTTGTTTAAAAATGGAGCGCAGTTAGAGTTAATTGGAAGGGTAAAGGCGATCGCTTTTGACAAAACTGGAACTCTCACCACTGGACAACCAGAAGTTTACACTATTATTGCTGCTTCGGGAAAATCAGAAATGGAAGTTTTACAAGTAGCGGCGGCGTTAGAGTCTTATTCCGAACACCCAATTGGGCAAGCAATTTGTCGTTTTGCTGCTGAACAAATGACGATTCCAACTGTCACCGAAGTTCAAGCACATCCCGGACAAGGTATCGCAGGTAAACTTAATTCTCAATCAATTGTAGTTGGTAATTTGAATTTTGTCCAGTCTTTAATTCCTGATTTTAACACAGAGTTACTTCAGCAAGCAAGAGATTTTCAACAAACAGGAAAAACTGTAGTTTGGGTAGTTGGAGATAATCAAGTTTTAGGATTAATTGTAATTGCCGATCGAGTGAGAGAGAATGCTGTTAGTGCGATCGCATCTCTAAAAAAACTCGGCATCGAACATTTAATTATGCTCACAGGTGACAATAAAGAAACTGCGGAAAGTGTCGCCCAAGCTGTCGGTATTTCCGAAGTCAAAGCAGAACTATTACCAGAAGATAAACTATATTTAATCCGTCAACTACAAAAGCAATATGGTGCAGTAGCAATGGTAGGTGATGGTATTAACGATGCACCCGCTTTAGCACAAGCAACAGTAGGAATAGCGATGGGTGCAGCAGGTAGCGATGTGGCGCTAGAAACCGCTGATATTGTATTAATGACCGATCGCTTAGAAAAAATTGCCACTGCTGTAGAATTGGGAAGGCGATCGCAAACAGTAGTCAAACAAAACATCATTTTTGCTTTAAGTTTTATCGTCCTCTTACTAATAGCTAACTTCGCCGGAAACATCACCTTACCCATAGGTGTAATTGGACATGAAGGATCGACAGTCTTAGTAACATTAAGTGGACTAAGATTACTGAGAGGATAGCGCAAAATCTAGGTTTTTTTACCACAGATATCCACAGATAAACACAGATGAACACAGATGTAAGCGCAGTCTTTTGGTAGAGTACAATGATATATAGCAATTCTGTTCTCTCTTCTCTTCCCTCTGCGTCCTCTGCGTCTCTGCGGTTCAAAAAAAATCAATATTTCTCAGTGGTTTAATTCCCAAAAACTCGCCAACAATGAATCAACCTATAAATTCCCCATTCCGTTATGCAGGCGGCAAATTTTACGCCCGAAATCTCATCTTAAAACACATTCCCCCTCACTCCCATTATGTAGAACCTTTCGCTGGCGGAAGTTCCATCTTTTTTGCCAAACAAAAGGTAAAAAACAATTGGCTTAACGACATTGACGAAGCACTAATAAACACATACTTAACCATTCGCGATCGACCCGAACAATTAATCAATTATTTAGCAGGAGAACAAGCAACAAAAGAAAGACACACCTACTATAAAAATGAGTTTATCCCGCAAAACAAATTAGAAGCAGCAGCGAGATGGTTTTACCTAAATCGTACTTCATACTCAGGCATAATGAAACCACAAAATTGTTATTGGGGATATGGTGATAAGTATAGTATGCGCCCGGAAAATTGGCCCAGAAATATTCGCCGCACTTCGGAAAAACTGCAAAATGTTCAGTTAACTTGTTGGGATTTTGCCGAAGTTATTAAAACTGTTCCTGATGATGCTTTTTTGTTTATCGATCCTCCTTATTTTAATGCCGATCAAGATAAATTTTACACTCATTCTTTTTGCCGAAACGATCACTATAGATTATCTGAAATATTGAAGGAACACAAGGATAGAATTAAGTTTCTGATTACTTATGATAATAGCCCGGAAGTTAGAGAATTGTATGAATGGGCGATGGAAATGCACGATAAAGAGTGGAATTACACAATTAATAGAACTGACGATCAAAAAAAAGGTGAGAAAAAAACCGAAAGTTTTAAGGGGGAACGTTATAAGGGTAAGGAGGTGTTTATTTTGAATTATAGTTCGATCGATCTAATTCCCCAAGAACCTATACAATTAAGTTTTATTTTTTGAGTAAGGAAGAGTTTTTTAAACCGCAGAGACGCAGAGAACGCAGAGAATGCAGAGCATAATTAGTAGGGTGCGTCAGAAGCTAAAATTCTAATACTATCAACTAAATTTATGGTCTGACTCACCCTACAATTTCCGCTTTTTACTTGACTTTAACTACACTGAAACGCCAAGTTAAAATAATTGATGCTACTGCTAAACCAAGTGCTAAACCCCACCAAAGTCCTACACTGCCAAAACCTAATTTAATACCTAGTAAATAGCCGCTAGTTAACCCAATACACCAATAGGCGAAAATGCCAATTAACATGGGTATTCTTGTATCTTTTAATCCTCTCAAAGCGCCTACAGCAGTAACTTGAATTCCATCGGCTATTTGAAAGAACGCAGCTACTCTCAGCAATGCTTTTGCTTGATTTACAACCGCAGTATTTGCAGGATTATTAATATCAAGATAAAGGGAAACTATTCTTTCTGGCATTAACCAAAATAAAATGCCCATAAATGCCATGAATATTCCCCCCAAGCTAATACCAACGTAACCAGCTAAACGTGCATTTTTAGCATTTTTTTGTCCTACTTCTTGTCCGACACGAACAGTAGTAGCGAAGGAAATTCCTAAAGCAATTGTGAAAGTTGTAGCTGCTGTTTGTAAGGCGATTTGATGTGCTGCTAAGGTGATTGTTCCTAACATTCCCATGAGAAATGTTGTCACAGTAAATAATCCTGTTTCTACAGCAGTTAACATACCAATTGGTAATCCTATATGTAATAAGTTACCCAATATCTTGCTGTTAAACTGGTGAAAATTGCGAAACACTTCATATTTTTTCAGAGTTGTTTGAGTTTTGATGTAAATTATAATCGCAATCAACATACTCCAAAAAGTTAGCGTACTTCCCCAACCAATTCCCGCTAATCCTAATGCTGGTAATCCTAATTTACCAAACATTAAAACATAGTTAGCAGCGATGTTTAAGCAAGTTCCACAAATTACTATTACCATGATCGGGCGGGGTTGAGAAACCGCAGAAACAAAGTTTCTCAGCACCGCAAAAATTATCGCTGGTAAAAAGCCCCAAGCGATCGATCGCAAATACTCTTCTGTTAACGCTACAGTATTGCCATCTTGTCCAAACAATAACAACAGTGATTTACCATGAAAAACGATTAAACTAATCGGAATTCCTAAAATAATTGCTAACCACAAACCTTGACGCACTACACATTCCACCATGTTATTTTTATTCGCGCCATAAGCTTCTGCTACTAATGGGCTAACCGCAGAAACAATTGCGGAACTAACAAGTAGTAAAATGGTAAAAGTAACAGCACCCAAACCACCAGCAGCGATAGTTTGACTTCCTAATAAACCCATCATTACTGTATCTACAAAGGTAGTTAAACTTTGCGCTAACTGTGCTGCGGCTAACGGAATTCCTAAGTGTAGACTTGCCCTAATTTCTGAAATAATCGAAGATTTTTGGAGAGTATACATCGTACATTTTGATTAACTACTCCTGCATCCCAAATCTTAAGCTGCTAACAATTTTAGTCGTCCCACCAATACAGGTGGAATTTCGCTAAAATTACCACCCCAACTCAGTAAATAGTTATCTGGGTAGTCAGATGGAAATGCAGGTTCCTCTAATCCATCTAACACAAATCCGACTCGAAAAGCTTCTCCCAAAAGTAGATGAAGTGGTCGATGAAAATAGGGATGTGGTTTTGGTTGATTGCGAAGTGCTAATCCGTAGGTGATAGTAGGCTGCAAATATTTGGGTACTTTGATAGAACAGCAAGTTTGTATTTCACCATTGCTTTCTGTTTCTTCTGCAACCATAGTAATATGAGGGTTGTTAAAACAAGGGTGCATCACAGAAAAAACAAAGCAACCTTGAGGTTTTAGTAATTTAGTTAACGCCCGAAATAAAGGCGCAATTTCTGCCATATCCATTAACACCATTGCAGATATAGCAGCATCAAAACTGTTTTCACCTAATTCTAATAACGCGGTTTCATCAGTCGCATCTATGACATGATAGGCGATCGCGTCTGGCGCTTGAGTTCGCCCAATAGCACAATTAATTAACTGTTTGGAAAAATCAATTCCTACTACTTTTGCACCTAAACTTGCTAATCTGCGGCTAAATATGCCATTTCCACAACCAATGTCTAAAATGCGATCGCCTACTTTTACTCCCAGCAATTTTTCTGTCGCCGGACGAACTAACAAGCGATGAAAATCATTGCCATCATCCCCCATTTTAGTATCCCAAATAGAAGCATTGGTATTCCAAGAAACTTGTGTTTCCTGATGCCAATCTTTGGGAGAATCAGTATTTATAGGCTGTTCGTTGTTCATTGTCTTAATCTGGAGATTCCAGAGATTATATCATCAATGCCAACTTTAATTCAATTTATTCTAACCAATAATCTACATGGTAATTTTCTAATTCTAAGCCAGAATCAAGAGTTTTTTCATCGGCAATATAAGCCATTCCAGAAATAGCAGTATTAGAGGGTACTTCGTAAGCACGTCCACTATGGGCACCGCCTAAATACTGTTCACCATCAAATTGAGCAAACCAATAATTTGACTTTCCTTGATGTTGGGAATGAATCACAATATCTTTCCATCCGTAACTCGTTTGTTCGGTGACAACGATCGGTGCAGCACCATAGCCAAGGTGTGAAACTAAGCGATAACCTTTGCCTTCAGGTTGGAAAATTAGGATGGGATATTCGTTAGTATTACTAGCGTTGGCATTGACTAAGTAAACAATTACTTCGTATTTTCCATCATCGTTTAAATCTACTCGATTGTAATAGTAACGAGTTGAGTTTATTTCGGGAGAGATCGATCGCACGATCGCACTTTCTAAAGCTAGATCTTGATTATTCTCGGAAAGTACATACCAAATTTGACTCAGATCTATACTTCTCACCACAGGTAGATTTTGATGTGCTACTGCTAACAAAATTCTGCTCAAAGTATCCCAAGTTTCAAAACCGACAATTCCATCAACTGTAATCCCAACTCGCCGCTGAAAATGCCTTACCGCCCACTCAGTTACAGAAGTGAAAACCCCATCAATTTGACTATCATAAAGATAATCACCAGTCTTTAACAAAGCTTTTTGTAATGCTTTAACAATTTCTCCTTTACTACCTCTTTTCAGCTTAGGCAAATGAATTGGAGAACCAGCATAAAGTGCTTGCCAAGTAAAGATATCTACCACACCATTTACTGGTAAAAACATCACTTCTTGGAACTCTTCCACCATCATTTTCATTGCTCGATCGAATTTGCCTTTATGTAATTTTGAATTGTGAAATTGACGTTCAGCTTGACGGCTACCTAGCAACGCTTTCCAACGTAATAACAATTTTTGTAGTTCTACCACCTCAGAACCACTACTACCTAATTTCAGAATCGGTTTGTATTGAAAAATATTGCCTAAAACTAAAACGTAACCTTGCTCAGAAGAGGCAGAAAACATAGTCAATCTCCTTTTTACCAAGCTATATCTTCAGGGCTTAATTGCCAGATTCTTTCCAAAAGTTGAACTCTTTGTCGTCGCACAAAAGCGCGATATTGTTGGTAAGCAGTCACCCCTAAAACTACAACAAGAGGCACGATTCCTACTGGCGGAATAGAAATTGTGTTCCCTTCAGCTAAATTTAAAGAATTTGCTTGAGACAATCCCACAATTTGTTGAGTCTGGAAATTAGCTGAATTAGTAAATTGCGGGAAAGCTTCAGGATATTCAGAATATTTAGATTGCATAATTTAACTCCTCAATAATTTTATAACTGGTTTTTTTATTTTGTCTGGTGCATCAGGGAAAATTAACCATGATGCACCTTTTCTATGAAAGCTGTTAATCTAATTTCCAGCAAGCAATTTTTTGGGAAACATAGTTGGAGGACTGATTGAGTTGATTAACTCAAAGAACAAACAAATTTCTTTGTGATGCTCACTGCTGCTGAAACTGAACACTTGTAAATTTATAAGTAAATCGGGAAAAACTAGGGAAGAACTCTCACTATCAGCCAGTTGTGGCAAAGTAAATATAAAATTACAGAGGTTAATTATGACTCCTTGTGCAAAAACTCTCTGGCAAGATTTAATTTCCATCCGGGAAACAACTCCGCTCATTCATAACATCACCAATTACGTAGTGATGAATAATACCGCTAATGCCCTATTAGCATTAGGTGCTTCTCCGGTAATGGCGCACGCCTTAAATGAAGTAGAAGAAATGGTGAACTTAGCAGCAGCTTTAGTCATCAATATTGGCACTTTAAATAATGATTGGATTGCCGCAATGCACAAAGCGATGTTATCTGCTAAAAAACTTAACAAACCGATAATATTCGATCCGGTGGGTGCAGGTGCCACAAGTTATCGCACAGAAACTACAAAGAAACTATTAAATACAGCGACACCAACAGTAATTCGTGGTAATGCTAGTGAAATCGCTGCTATTGCTCATCAAAATATCAGGACTAAAGGAGTAGATAGCACCCAAGATTCCCAAACCGTTGTCACAGTTGCTCAAACTCTGGCTAATCTTTATCAATGCACGGTTGTTATTAGTGGGGCAGTTGATTTTGTGGTTAGTGGAAAGCGAATTTTTCAGATAGAAAATGGGCATCCACTGATGTCAAAAGTTACCGGGATGGGTTGTACTGCTACTGCCTTAATTGGTGCGTTTCAGGCAGTCAATTCTGATGCTACTATAGCAGCGACTCATGCTATGGCAGTTATGGGAATTGCCGGGGAAATAGCCGCCGAAAAATCTACAGGGCCTGGTAGTTTGCAACTAAATTTTTTAGATGCTTTATATAATTTAAAAGCAGAAGATATCACAAATCGGTTAAAATTAATTACAACTTAAATATTAGTTCACCTGGAAAAATTACTTACCTCCTCCATCTCTTTCCTCTGTGCCCTCTGCGTCCTCTGCGGTTCAAAAAAAGCTTTATGGGTTATGTAATTGCTGTTGATATTGGCACCACAAGCACTAAATCAGTTTTATTTACCGAAACTGGTAAAATGGTGCAAAGAGCCGCTGTTGATTATCCTTTATTGACACCAGTTTCGGGAGCAGCAGAACAAGAACCAGAGGTAATTTTTTCAGCAGTAATTACCACAGTGCAACAAGTTGTTGAAGGTAGTAAAATTAACCCTGCTGAGATTTTATGCCTGTCTTTTAGTGCGGCGATGCACAGTTTAATTGCTGTGGATAGTCAAGGAAAATTGTTGACAAAAAGTATTACTTGGGCGGATAATCGTAGCGCTAAATGGGCGGAAATAGTTCAAAAAGAGAAACAGGGAAAGGAAATTTATCTCCGCACGGGAACTCCAATTCATCCGATGTCGCCTTTGATTAAAATTATTTGGTTGCGGGAAGAACAGCCGGAAATTTTTGCGAAGGCGGCTAAGTTTATTTCGATTAAAGAGTATATTTTTTATCAATTATTTGGCGAGTATGTAGTCGATTATTCTATTGCTTCTACTACGGGATTACTAAATTTAAAAGAATTAAATTGGGATCGAGAAGCGCTGGAACTGGCAAAGATTACAGAAAGTAATTTATCACGGTTAGTCCCGACAACATATATTTTTCAATCTTTGCGGGAAGAATACGCTTTATTCATGGGAATTCCGTCACATATTCCCACAGTAATTGGTGCTGCTGATGGGGTGCTTTCTAATTTAGGAGTGGGCGCGATCGCACCGGGAATAGTCGCCGTAACTGTGGGTACCAGTGGCGCAATTCGAGTTGTGGTCGATCGACCTACTTGCGATCCGCAACAACGATTGTTTTGCTATGCTTTAACAGAAAACTATTGGGTAATTGGTGGCGCAGTTAATAACGGTGGAATTATTTTACGCTGGATACGCGATCGCCTAGCAGATGCCGAAGTATTAACTGCAAAAACTCTGGGACAAGACCCTTACAATATGTTAACTGCGATCGCGCAAACAGTACCAGCCGGAGCCGAAGGATTAATCTTTCATCCTTATTTAACCGGAGAGCGATCGCCAATTTGGGATGCTAATGCTAGGGGTAGTTTTTTTGGGCTTTCTTTGCGTCATACCAAAGCACATTTAGTGCGATCGATGTTAGAAGGAGTTGTCTATAACTTATACTTAGTTTTCCAAGCTTTAGAAGATTTTGCAGGCGAAATTAACAGCATTCGCGCCTCTGGCGGTTTTGCTAATTCCTGTTTATGGAGACAGATTTTAGCCGATGTTTTTAATCAACCTGTCAGCGTTCCCGAAATTTATGAAAGTTCCAGTTTTGGTGCCGCAATTCTGGGACTTTATGCTTTGAAAAAAATTACCAGTTTAGAACAAGTTTCCCAAGAAATTGGTTTAACTTACCATCACCAACCTATCTCAGAAAATGTAGCGATTTATCAAAAAATTATCCCGATATATTCCCGAATTTTAGCCAAATTTCAGGAGGAATATGCCCAGATTTCTCAATTGCAATCCCAAAGGAAATTTAATGAATAATCCCTAAGACAGAAATTTTTAGATAGAAGGACTAAAGTCCTTACAACGAACCGTTTTTTTTCCTATTAATTATACTTTTTTTGGCTTATGAACTTGCAGAAAATTCGATCGATATCCCAAAAAGCAGGTTTAGTAACTGCACTCATTGGTAGCATCGCTCTCATCGGTTCGATATTTAAAATTGCATTGCTTACCAGCATATTTCCCGGACTTCCCGCCATGAGAGTAAATACAGCTTTGGGATTTATTTTGGCTGGTGCTTCTTTATGGTTTTGGCATCAATCTCAAGTTCCAAATATTAACTATCAAAGGTTTCAACGATCGCTTTCCTGTCTACTTGCCATTGTGGTTGCTTGCATAGCTTCGCTGACATTAATTCGGTTTTTATTCAACATTTACTTGGATATTGATGAACTGCCGATCGAAGTTTTTCCTCCTCAGATTAGCTACGAATATGCGGGGCGAATAGCGATGTCAACAGCGTTAAAATTGCTCATGCTAAGTGCAGCTTTAATCTTATTAAATAGTCACATTTACATTTTGACTCAAGGATTAGCCTTTGGTAGTTTCTTAATTTCCCAGATCGGACTAATTAGTTATATTTATCAAGTTCAAGATTTTTTCACTTGGTTTTCTGGTGGTAGAATTGCAATAGCAGAAATTATTGGTTTTTGTATTTTATCTCTAGGGATTTTGTTTGCTCATCCCGATCGAGGCTGGTTAAAAGTAATCACTAGTCCTTATGCAGGTGGAATAACTGCCCGTTGGTTGTTACCATTTTTGATTGGTATACCCTTAGTTTTGGCAGGCTTTCAGCTATTATCTTACCGTGCTAAATTTATGCCAATTGAAGTTGGCATTATCTCTCGAAGCATCGTTAATATTTTAGTTTTGAGCATTGTTACCTGGTGGAATGCGAGATTTTTAAACAAGCTGGATTCAAAACAACGAAAAACTGAATTAGCTCTCCGTCAATCTTATGAACAAGTAGAAAACCGCGTGGCAGAACGTACAGCCGAATTGACTAATGCTAATAATCGCTTCCAGGAGAGTTATCAATTATTACAGTCGGTAATAGAAGGTATTTCTGATTCAATATTTGTCAAAGACTGTTACGGGCGCTATATTCTGGTTAATTCGGCAATGAGTGAAAAGCTCGGTAAATCTAAGACAGAAATTTTAGGATTTAATGATAATGATTTGTTTGCTCCAGAAATAGCCCAACAGTTGATAGAAACAGATGAACGGATCATGGCAATGGGGGAAACTCAGGTAATTGAAGAGGAGATACTAAAAAACAATCAACAGAAAACTTATCTTTCGACTAAAAGCCCTTGGCGCGATCGCGATGGTAATTTAATTGGTTTAATTGGATTAATTAAGGATATTAGCGATCGCAAACAAACCGAAGCCGCACTAAAATATCGAGAATGGCTGGCGCGATTCTTTGTCGAACATACTTCTATACCAGCTGCGGTATTTGACACCGAAATGCGGTATCTCATAGTTAGCCAACGTTGGTTAACAGATTATCAATTAAAAGCTGAGAATATTATTGGGCGTTCTCATTATGAAGTGTTTCCCGAAATTCCCCAACGCTGGAAAGAAATTCATCAAAGATGTTTAGCGGGTGCAGTAGAAATTTGTGAAGAAGATCAATTTATTCGTGCTGATGGCAGAATTGATTGGTTGAGATGGGAAGTGCGTCCTTGGTATGAACAAACCGGGGCGATCGGTGGGATAATTCTGTTTACCGAAGCAATCACCGTCCGCAAAGAAGCGGAATTTGCCTTAAAACAAAGCGAACAGCGCTATGCTAATCTGGCTGCTGTGATTCCGGTGGGCGTTTATCGCAGCGATACTCAAGGTTACGTTAACTACGTTAATCAGCGCTGGTGCGAACTGACGGGGTTAAGTGCCGAGCAAGGTATGGGAAAAGGCTGGGAGAAAGCAATACACCCGGACGATCGCGATCGCATTACTAGCAGTTGGTGCGAAGCTATTCACAACCAAAACATTTTTTCTACAGAATACCGATATCAGCGTCCCGATGGTGTTATTAGCTGGGTTTATGGTCAAGCAGTAGCAGAACGAGCCGTCAATGGTGAAATTATCGGCTATATAGGAACTGTTACCGATATTACAGAACGCAAACGTGCTGAAGACTCTCTGCGCGAAAATGAAGCGCGACTGCGACTTGCTTTACAAGCTACCAAGTCTGGCATCTGGGATTGGGATTTTGTTTCTAACTCTGCTCAAGTCTGCGAACAATATTGCCTGCTCATAGGATGTGATTCAGCACAAAGAACTGTTAGTTATGAACAGTGGTTGAATTGCATACATCCAGACGATCGCGCCACAGCCATAGAAGTCTTAAACCAAGCGATCGAGCAAAATCAAGACTATGAAACTGAGTATCGTATCTTGCATCCCGAAGGTATTCGCTGGATCGCATCTAGAGGTCAGGTTTTCTACGATGCAGCAGGTAATTTGGTAAGGATGCTGGGCAATATCCAAGATATTACCGATCGCAAACAAGCCGAAATTAACTTAGCTGAAGGCGAAATCAGATTTCGGATCGCCGCCCAAAGCAGCAGCGATCTGATCTATGAATGGGATACTGTCACCGGAACGATGCAATGGTTTGGCGATATTGATACCCTGTTGGGGTATGAGCCAGGAGAAATTAAGCGAACTTTAGAGGCGTGGGAAATACGCATCCATCCAGACGATCGTGCTTCCGTAGCCAGCCAAATAGAACAATGTCTGCAAACAGGAGCAGCTTTTGATGATGAATACCGAATTGCCGATCGCAATGGAGAATACCGCATTTGGGTAGATCGAGGCAGAGTCATCTTTGATGCTGAAGGTAAACCAGGGAAATGGTATGGTGCGATTACTGATATTACCGAAGGCAAACAAACCCAAGAAGCTTTGCAAGCGAGTGAAGAACAACTGCGTCTGACGCTAGAATTTTCCCAGATTGGTAGTTGGGATTGGCAGATTTTGGAAAATCGAATTGCCTGGAACAGCAACCATTTCCGGCTGATGGGTTTAGATCCCGATACGAAAGAAGTTAACTATGAAACTTGGTGCTCTTGCGTTCACCCAGACGATCTGGAGCGAGTTGAAACGGCTATTCGTCAGGCAATAGAAAGCCATACAGACTATGACACAGAATATCGAATAGTTCATCCTGATGGCAGTATTCATTGGATAATTGGCAAAGGACGAGCAATGTCCGATCGATCCGGGCAACCTGTCAGAATGCTGGGAGTGATTATTGATATTACCGATCGCAAACTCGCCGAAGCAGCTTTGCAAGCAAGTGAAGAACAACTGCGTCTAACGCTAGAATTTGCCCAAATTGGCAGTTGGGCTTGGGATATGTTGGAAAATCGATTAACCTGGAACAGCAAACTTTTCCAGTTGCTCGGTTTAGATCCTCAGACTGCGGAAGCTAACTATCACAACTGGCGCGAGCGCATTCATCCAGATGATTTAGAGCGAGTAGAAACGGCAATTAATCAGGCAATAGAAAGAGAGACAGACTATGACGCAGAACATCGGGTGATTCATCCTGATGGCACGGTTCTTTGGATAATTGCTAGAGGACGAGCCATTTATAATCAATCTGGGCGGCCTTTAAGAATGCTCGGTGTAGCTATTGATATTACCGATCGCAAACAAGCAGAAATTTCTCTCCAACAAAGCGAAGAACGTTTCCGTTGGGCGATCGTCAATTCTCCGCTGCCGATTATGTTACACGCCGAAGATGGCGAAGTCTTGCAAATTAATCATGCTTGGACAGAAATTTCCGGTTATTCTTCTGAAGAAATTCCCACGATCGCAGATTGGACTCACAAAGCATACAACAGCGGCAGAGAGTTAGTTCTGGCAGATATTCAACGCTTATATAATCTCGATCGTCGAGTTTCCGAAGGAGAATATACCATCCGCACTCGGAGCGGGGAAACTCGCATTTGGGACTTTTATTCCGCGCCGTTGGGTAAACTACCTGATGGTAGGAGTTTGGTGATTAGTACGGCGATCGATATTACAGAACGCAAACGCGCCGAAGCAGATTTACAACAATACAAAGATATTTTTCAATTTAGCGAACATGGATTAGCTGTCAGCAAAGGGCCTGTATTAGAAATAGTAAATCCTGCCTTTGCTCGAATGCACGGTTATTCAGTTGAGGAAATGATTGGCAAACCAATTTTGAGTTTGTTTCCCTCTAGTTGCTGGGCAGAAACAGTCTCTTTTATGCAAGATCTTAACGAGGTTGGACACTTAACCCATGAGTCATATCATCTGCGAAAAGATGGAACTATTTTTCCCATATTACTTGACGTTACGATGGTCAAAGATCGAGAAGGTAATCCACTTTACCGAATTGCGACTTTGCTGGATATTACCGATCGCAAACGAGCCGAAACTGCACTTAAAGAAAGTGAGGAACGTTTGCGGTTAGCTTTGCAAGCAGCAAATCAGGGATTGTGGGATTTGAATATCCAAACTGGAGAGGCGATCGTCAGTGCCGAATATGCCCGAATGTTGGGTTATGAACCGGAAGAATTTCAGGAAACAAATGCTAAATGGAAAGAGCGTTTGCACCCGGAAGAACGAGAAACTGTTTATCAACTTTTTGCTGATTACATTGCTGGAAAACGTGATGATTATCGAGTCGAATGTAGACAAAAAACTAAGACAGGTGAATGGAAATGGATTCTTTCTGTTGGTAAAGTTGTAGAATGGGATGAATCTGGTAAACCAGTGCGAATGCTTGGTACACATACAGATATTAGCGATCGCAAACGAGCCGAACTAGCATTACTCGCTAGCGAAACACAGCTGCGTTCCATCTTGGAAAATATGCCCGTAATGTTAGATTCCTTTGATGCTCAAGGTAATATTATTGTTTGGAATCAAGAATGCGAACGAGTTACAGGTTATTCTGCCGAGGAAGTCATCGGAAATCCCCAAATCTGGGAAATGCTTTATCCCGATCCTATTTATCGGCAAGAAATGCTCGTTAACTGGGCAGAAAAGGGAAATAATTATCGCAATTGGGAATGGAATTTAGTTACCAGAAATGGCGAAACAAAAACTATTGCTTGGTCAAATATTTCTGACATATTTCCGGTTCCCGGATGGGCAAGTTGGGGAGTAGGTATTGATATTAGCGATCGCAAACAAGCTGAATTAAAGGTGATTCAACTTAACCAAACTTTGGAAGAAAGAGTTAAAGAACGAACGGCGGAACTAGCAGCAGCAAATAAAGAATTGTCAGCTTTTTCTTATTCAGTTTCCCATGACTTACGCGCACCTTTACGCGGAATTGATGGTTTTAGCAAAGTGCTTCTAGAACGTTATGCTAATCAATTAGATGAGCAAGGTAAACATTATCTTGATCGCATTCGCGCAGGTACACAACGCATGGGCGAATTGATAGAAGATATGCTGATGCTTTCACGGGTAACTCGTGCCGAAATGAAGCGAAATTCGGTAAATTTAAGTGCGTTAGCTCAAGAAATTAGTGAAAATTTAAGCGAATCTCAACCAGAACGTTCTGTAACATGGAAGATAGCTCCCGAAATCACCGTTTTGGGAGATGGCGCATTGCTGCGAATTGTGTTAGAAAATCTATTAAGTAATGCTTGGAAATTTACCTCAACCCGCACCCAAACAGAAATCGAATTTAGTCTTACCATATTGCCGGAAAATACACAAGCTTATTTTGTCAAAGATAATGGTGTCGGTTTTGACATGAATTATGTCAATAAGCTATTCATTGCTTTTCAAAGGTTACATTCAACTAATGAATTTCCAGGAACAGGTGTAGGATTGGCGATCGTCCAAAGAATCATTCATCGACATGGTGGAAAAGTCTGGGCAGAGGGAATTATAGATCGAGGTGCAGCGTTTTATTTTACTTTAGGATGAAGCAAAAAATTTGCACCAAGGATGAAATATTATTAATTTCTGCTGAGGATTTGTTTCCATGCGACATTCTATAAATATACCTGGAACACTGCTGTTAGTCGAAGATAACGCTGATGATGAAGAACTAACACTTATGGCATTTGAGCAAGGTGGAATTACTAATGCAGTGGTTGTAGCGCGAGATGGTGTAGAAGCGTTAGATTATTTGTTTGCTACAGGAATTTACCGCGATCGACCCCCAGAGAATTTACCAATTTTAATCTTATTAGATTTGCAACTCCCTAGAATTAACGGGTTAGAAGTGCTACAAAGGATTAAGCAAACTCCCAGAACTCAAAAGATACCCGTTGTGATCTTGACTACATCCAACGAACAACAAGATTTGGTAGAAAGTTATAGCCTGGGTTGCAATAGTTACATTCAGAAACCTGTAGATTACGATCGGTTTCTCAATGTCATTCAGCAATTAGGTATGTATTGGTTAGTTATCAATTCTCCTCCACCTTTATCTGCTGCTTATGAATAACGAACTTCGGGTGCTCATAGTCGAAGACAACCCAGATGATGCAGAATTGATCGTACTTGAACTGGAAGTGAGCGGTTATACCGTGATCTGGGAAAGAGTAGAAAACATGAATCAAATGAGTGCAGCCCTCGATCGGCAAACTTGGGATATAATTTTGGCTGATTACTCTTTACCTCAATTTAATGCTTTAGCTGCTCTTTCCTTAATGCAGGCAAAGAATTTAGACTTGCCATTTATTATAGTTTCTGGTTCGATCGGAGAAGAAATTGCCGTAGCCGCAATGCGAGCAGGTGCTCACGATTATTTGCTCAAAAATAGTTTATCTCGATTAGTGCCAGCCGCAGAGCGAGAATTGCGAGAAGCAAGGGTGCGACAGGAAAGGAGACAAGCACTCCGAGATGTTCAAATGCTGGCATTTTATGATGAATTAACCGGATTACCAAATCGCACACTTTTTCTTCAAGATTTACAAGATTGTATCAACGAATGTAAACAACAGGCAATTTTATTTGGTTTGGTATTCTTAGATATTGACCGCTACAAAAGCGTGAAATATGGGTTTGGACATATTAAAGGCAATCAATTTTTAATCAAAGTTGCTCAACGATTAACAGCTTGGATACAACCGAGCGATCGACTAGCACGGGTTGGGGAAGATGCCTTTGGTTTATTATTTAAAAATCTGGTACATTTGGATGAACTCAGCCAAAAAGTAGCTGAAATTCATAAAATACTCCGACTCCCTTTTCAAGTAGATAAATCATTAATTTATTCCTCGGTTAGCATTGGCGTTGTCGATAGTACAATGGGTTACAATCAGGCAGAAGAATTTTTGCGTGCTGCCGATACAGCTACTTATAATGCCAAAAAACAAGCGGGAAATACAATATTTTTTAATTCTCAAATGCAGACAGAGGAGTTAGAGCGACTGCGCCTAGAAGCGGATTTACAACAAGCAATTCAACAGCAAGAATTACATTTGAATTATCAACCAATTATTTGTTTAACTACTAACCAAGTTGTTGGTTTTGAAGCATTGGTAAGATGGCATCATCAAGAACGTGGATGGGTTTCGCCGGTGAATTTCATTCCTTTAGCAGAACAGACAGGACTGATTATTCCTCTCGGTGAATGGGTATTACAAGAAGCTTGTCGGCAAATCAAGTTATGGGAACAAGAATTAGCAAAGACTGGGCATTTGAGCATTGCTGTTAACCTTTCTGGAGTGCAACTTACCCAACCAGGATTAGTTAATTTCATTGAAAATTTGTGGAAAAATTGTGGGAATAAGAAAATTTATATTAAGCTAGAAGTTACCGAAAGCGTGTTGATGAAAAATGGGGAAGTAGCGATCGAAACTTTGGCAAAATTGCGATCTAATGGCATCCAAATTTGCATAGATGATTTTGGGACTGGATATTCATCCCTAGCGTATTTACATCTTTTACCAATTGATACTGTGAAGATCGATCGATCTTTTGTCAATCAAATGACAGAAGATCCCAGAAATTTAGATATTGTAGAAACAATTATTACTTTGGCGCATCGTTTGGATTTAAATGTAGTTGCTGAGGGTGTGGAAACGCAAGCACAAAGGGATATTTTGCGAAGTCTTCACTGCGAATATGGACAAGGATACTTTTTCTCCAAACCACTCCCCCCACAACAAATTGTTACTTGGATTAGTCAACTCTCACACATTTAGGGGAGATAGGGAGATGGGGAGATGGGGAGAGTTATGAGTGTTGAGTTATGAGTAGGGGCAACATGAATTGCCCCTACTCATAACTCAACACTCTCCTCTAACCGAACCCACCTCCCTACCTCTTCCTCCCAGTCCCCAGAAAAATCTACTGATTAGCAGTGTTAGTCCGACGAATGTAACCTTCTACATTCTGTATTGCTCTGGAAGCATAAGTATCTCCGGGACGTTCTTCCAGCGCTCTTCTAAAGTTTATCAAGGCAGTTTGATAATCTCTCTGTTGAGTTGCTGTGTACCCAATTCTCATGTAGCGACTGTAGTTGCCAGATTGCACATTACCAGTGGAATTAGTTCTGGTATTACTTCTGTTTCCATTGCTTCCATTCACCCCAGTACCAGTTCCGGTAGTTCCATTCACCCCAGTACCAGTTCCGGTAGTTCCATTAATCCCAGTACCAGTTCCGGTAGTTCCATTCACCCCAGTACCAGTTCCGGTAGTTCCATTAATCCCAGTACCAGTTCCGGTAGTTCCATTAACTCCAGTACCAGTTCCGGTAGTTCCATTCACCCCAGTACCAGTTCCGGTAGTTCCATTAACTCCAGTACCAGTTCCGGTAGTTCCATTAATCCCAGTACCAGTTCCGGTAGTTCCATTCACCCCAGTACCAGTTCCGGTAGTTCCAGTAGTACCAGTTCCGGTAGTTCCATTCACCCCAGTACCAGTTCCGGTAGTTCCAGTAGTACCAGTTCCGGTAGTTCCATTCACCCCAGTACCAGTTCCGGTAGTTCCATTCACCCCAGTACCAGTTCCGGTAGTTCCAGTAGTACCAGTTCCGGTAGTTCCAGTAGTACCAGTTCCGGTAGTTCCAGTAGTACCTGTGCCTGTTCCTGTTCCAGTGCCAGTAGCTTGAGCTAGTAATTGTCCGTTTGCTGTGGTTGAAAGATTGGAATTAGAATTATTTAATGCTAATACTGGAAAACTTATTAAAACACTAGCACTGATAATTCCTGTGAAGCTAAGTAATTTATTAGCTGAATTTTTTCGTTGTGATTTGCTCATGGTTTTTTCCGGTATTTTTGGTGAATTTTTTGTTAGCTAAAACTGAAGGGAAACTAATTTTTTTTATTCTTGCCAACCCAATGGTGGTGCAATCAAAGTTTCCTCTGCTTCACCAACACTGTGACCTGGTTTATTGACAATTTGTACAGTACTTGCTTGCAGTCCTCGATCGCCTTCAGTAGCAAAAAAGCGTACTCCTGTACCGATTTCTATGCGATCGAAATCATCATGTAAAACACTGTGGCGATGGAAATAAATATCTTGTGCATCATCTATGGTTTTAATAAACCCATATCCTTGTTCACGGAACAGCTTAGTCACCAGTCCCATAGTGTCATCTGCTTGATTATTATCCCTAGCTTTATCGCTTTCCCGTTGTTGTCTCGCCAGTTCTCTAACTTGGCGTTGTGCCATTTTAAAAGCATCTCGGATTACAGTATCAACCTCAACGTATTGATTAGTATCTCCCGGATTACTTTCGGCTACAATTTCTTGGCTTGGTGGTACAGTGATATCAATTCGCACTCGATACGGGGAACCGCTATTGGGGCGATCGTGAATTTTTTCAATAGCTATATGACAACTACTGATGTAATTACAAACTCTCTCCAGCTTCTCTATTTTCTCTTGAACTAATGAGTCAATAGCAGCGGTTTTTTCTACATTTCTGTAGGTGATTTCTGGCGCGATTTTCATAGGCTGACTTGGGGAATTTTTCGATTAAAATTCTTATTTCACATAGGGGTTATTGACTTAATAATAAATAGCTAAAACCTGGGTTTCCTCTGACTAATGGCGGTGATGTTTTATTTAGTTAGTCTATCGGAAGGATGAATTGCAATTCACTACAACAGCCAAATTTTAGGGGATATTTTGTAGTGAATTAGCCAGACTAACGCTAGTTTAGATACCCAGATCCCCGACTTCTCTAAGAAGTCGGGGATCTGGGTATCAGGGGAACTCAGGGGTACATGAAAACCCTACAACCAAGGTCGGTTTTTTCTCCAAATTGGTGACAGGTATGTAAAAAAATATTTAGACATAATAAGGAAAGAATTAAATAAACAGAGGTTAATTATGTTTCCTTTTTGGGGTGATAACTGTTACGGTAATGAAGGTGTTTCTCGCAGAGGTCGCTTAGAACAGAAACTAAGATTTCTGAAATGGATGCGGGATGATTTGGAAACAAGATTGGCTGGTATTAATGCGGCGATCGACAAAGTTGAACAGCAACTAGGTCAAGAAGATGTAGCATAATCCTGGAACTTTGAGTTGGGATTAAGCAATATTTTTTGACTATTAATCAGCTAATTTAGTTTTTTTAGATACAGAAAGCCTCAGCAATGAATCATGCTAGAGGCTTTCTAAATAATAGCCTATTTTGCTATAATTATTAAAATTACACTTTGAAAAGGCTATGCAAGACTGGTGGAAAACCACTTTTCCTAAAGGTCGCCAAATCCTGAGAATTACCGATGCTAACGGATACCCAGTTTCTATTGCTTATGGTGAAAAGGGAACGGGAAAACCTTTATTTTTAATTCATGGTATTGGTGGCTGGAGTTATAATTGGCGTTATAATATAGAAACTCTTGCCAAATATTTCCGGGTAATTTGTTTTGATGCAAAAGGTTATGGATTTTCTGATAAACCTTTATACCGGGAAAGAAACGATCATCAAATTATTGAATTTAAACGGATTATTAGTGCGCTTTGCGATCGAAGTGCGATCGTACTAGGAGAATCACTAGGAGGATTAATCAGCCTTGCAGTTGCACAGGAATATCCCGAATTAATCTCAGATTTGATAGTAGTAAATGTTCCGATTTTTCCTGAAGGTTTACCTCATTGGGGAATGTCGTTATTATCGCAAATTCCTTTGGAATTGTTGCAAGCTGCTGATTTAGGTCGAATTCCCAGTGTATTTGCACCTTTGGTGAAGGAAATTCTGGCGATCGAAAGGCGATCGGTATTATTCGATCCGACAAAGTTTACCGAAAAAGACGCTGATTGGATGAGTTATCCTTATATTCATTTTCCCGGAACTTTGACCAAAGCAGCAGAAGATATTCAAATTGCGGTAAAAGAGATTCAGCGAAACCAAAATAATCAACCAAATTTAATCAGTAAAATTCAAAAAAATTTGGCTGTTATCAAATGTCCCACATTAATTTTATGGGGACAACAGGATAGCTGGTTTTCTTATAAACATGGCGAAAAATTAGCTAAACTTTTACCAAATTCGCAATTAAAAATTATTCCTAATTGCGATCATGACGCTTCTTCCGGTTCTCCAGAGGCTGTTAATGCAGCAGTTTTGGAGTTTTTAAAGACTGTTGAAAAGTGATATCATGTCCGGTCGATTACCCACCCTGTAGAGACGTTGCATGCAACGTCTCTACAGGGTCGTGGAAAAAAGATATTATGGCTGATCGACCAGACATGATATGAAACAATTGTAGAGACGTTGTATACAACGTCTCTACTTTTTTGGAGATGCCTATTAAAGCATTGGTGAGATTCCGTAACTTGTAAGTAAATCTTTGTCTGAATCTATGAGACGACCAGGGAAAAAATTTGGGTTGTCTATTAGTTCCCAAGAATAGGGAACTTGAGAAGGAAAAACTTGTATTTCCATATCTGTTTCATCAACAGCCAAGTCTACTCCGTCTGAATAAGCCTCTTCTATAGCTTCATCTAGGAAAGGTTTTAAACTAGGGTTTTCCTTGATTAGTTTTTTAATTTTTTTGCGCTGTTCACGAATTGTTCTGATCCAGCTTTTAGTTCTTTTGTCAGGTTGATACTCCCACTTCAGTAGGTGTCCAAGTAGAACAGACAGACGATTTATTAATTCTTGTTTTTCCTGTTTACCCAAAGAATTTATTTCCTCAATCAAATTCTCAATATCAAGATTATTTAGGTCACGCTGACGCAATAACTGGACTTGTTTTTGAGTCCAAGCGTAAAAATCCGTTTCGTATAGGTCGATGAGTGGAAGGTTCATAGTTTCTTCCTCAGATGGCTTTATGCCCATTCTAATGAGTCTTTGTCGGCTGACGAGAGTTTGTGTAGTTGCGGTTTTAAGTAGGCGCAAATAAATAAAGTGATAATAGTTATCTAAGGATAGGGGCCCACCCCACAAGAGTTTCAGCTTTGTTGTGGGGC
>NZ_JBHFNQ010000089.1:0-1063 GCF_041929345.1 Floridaenema aerugineum BLCC-F46 | reverse complement strand
TTTAGCGATTGCACGAGAGATTGGCGATCGCAAAGGTGAAGGACAATCTCTGGGAAATCTAGGTATTACTTACAATTCCTTGGGAGACTACCGCAAAGCGATTGAATACCAGCAGCAGGTTTTAGCGATTGCACGGTCAATTGGCGATCGCAACGGTGAAGGAACAGCTTTAAATAATTTGGGGTATGCTCTCTACAAATCTGGAAATTTAGTCGAGGCAGAGAAAACTTTATTCCAGGGAATTGAAGTAAGTGAATCTCTCCGTGAGAGATTAGGTGACGACGATGCTAATAAAGTTTCTATTTTTGAGGAACAAGCTCGTACCTACCGCATTTTACAACAAGTCCTAATCGCTCAAAATAAAACCACAACAGCATTAGAAATTTCCGAACGAGGTAGAGGCAGAGCTTTCGTCGAATTACTCACCAGGCGACTATCAACTAACCCTAAAGAAATCATCCCTGCTGCATCTTTAAAACCAACAATTGAGCAAATTAAACAAATTGCCAAAAATCAAAATGCGACTTTAGTGCAATATTCAATTGTTGGTGATGAGTTCAAAATTCAAGGAAAAGAACAACCGAAAGAATCAGAATTGTACATTTGGGTAATCAAACCCACAGGTGAAGTCAACTTTCGTAAAGTCGATCTCAAACCTTTATGGCAACAACAAAACACTTCCCTTGGAGAACTTGTTATTAACACTCGTGACTCTATTGGTGTCAGAAGTCGTGCAACTGCAATCATCGCCCTCAAACCCGGAGTTAACGAAAAACAACGCCTGCAAAAACTCCACTACATACTAATCAAACCAATAGCTGATTTACTCCCAACAGATCCCAATAATCATGTTATCTTCGTTCCCCAAAGAGAGTTATTCTTAGTTCCCTTCGTCGCCTTACAAGACGAAATTGGCAAACACTTAATCGAAAAACATACAATTCTCACCGCACCCTCAATTCAAGTCTTAGAATTAACTCATGCTAAAAAAGCAGAAATGCAGCAAAGCAGAGGTGCAGGAGAAAAGAGTTTCCAAAATTTAATTGTCGGTAATCCAACCATG
>NZ_JBHFNQ010000088.1:0-2414 GCF_041929345.1 Floridaenema aerugineum BLCC-F46 | reverse complement strand
GCTTTCTAGGATACTTGCCTTCACTCACAAGGTTATGAAGTTGTCAGTACCAAGGATTTAAGTGCTTCTCAACCTATTGGTTACTTGATACTGCTAGTCGTCCCCCGATTTCTCGGTTTTGACTAAACGAATCGCACTTTCTAGCTGCATTCTCGTCCCTATCATGGTGGGTTTGGCATACTGGACAAACCCATTCTCTATCTTTTAGGGTGAGAGAATCATTTTTATGTTTGCAGCAATTACAAAGCTTCGTACTCGGGAAAAATCTGTCAACTTCTACAAGAATTCCGCCAACTCTTTTCAGTTTGTAGTCTAAGAAATTAACTAGCATCCCAAACCCAGCATCTAATACAGATTTGGCTAGATTAGTTCGAGCTAGTCCTTTTACACAAAGGTTCTCGACTACAAGAGCTTGGTTATCACTCACTAACTGATGGGAGAGTTTATGGAGAAAATCAAGTCTAGTGTTGGCGATTTTTTGATGAACTTTGGCTACTCTCTTAACCTGTTTTTTCCGGTTATTAGAGCCGAGCTTTTTCCGGGATAAAGATTTTTGTCTTCTTCTTAATCTAGAAGCGTATTTCCAAGTCGGCTTAATCGGGTCAACCTTGTAGGTTGTCTCCCCATCAAACACCGTAACCAAAGAATTTAAACCCAAATCGATTCCCGAAATCTTACCTTCTTTATTAGTTGAAACATCTTCAGTTTCCAACAAAATAGCGGCAAAATATTTATCCGTGCTGTCCTTTGAGACAGTCACGGATTTTATTTTGCCGCTTATCTTTTTGGAGATTACTGCTTTAACAATTCCCAATTTAGGGAGTTGGATACCATTTCCTTTTACCGAGCAACCTGCTGGGTATCTCAGCGATTGCTTCTTGTGTTTACTTTTGAACTTCGGAAATTTAGCCCGATGTTCAAAAAAGTTCTTAAATGCTGCTTCTAGATTTTTAAGCGATTGTTGCAATGCCGTTCGCGTAGCGTTGCGTAGCAAAGAAGACGCTTCTTTTAACCACAAGAAATCTTCTTGTTTCTTCAGTTGCGTCAAATCCTTCGCCATATCGCAATAGCTTAATCCTTTTCCTGTTTCCTGATATTGAGTGTTGCTTTTGTTCAGGTAATAGTTCCAAACAAAGCGACAACAGCCAAAATTTTTAATTAGGGCTATTTGCTGTTCTTTATTTGGGTATATTCTTACCTTTAAAGCTGTTAACATCACTCTATTAATCAGGAAATTATTAATAGTATAGCCTGGAAAAATGTCAGCGTCAAACTATATTGATTCGCTGCGCTCAATCTGAGTTTTTGGTCACAATTCATCTCCCGTCACAACGCAGTTTGACGGGAGTCTTCTTGCTTCATTGAGATAATTTTATAAATACAAGGTTCGTTGTGAGCACTTCAGTGATCAAGCGATCAAGCGCTTACAACAGACAAATAGAAAGTCTCAGGACTTACGCAGCGTGGGTCAAAAACCCGGTTTGGAGTGTTAACCTTGCTCATCTAAACCAACGATTTTGTTGAGAAACCGGGTTTTTATGCGGAAGTCCTAAGTCTGTTGTGAACACTGAAGTACTCAAGCGCTGAAGCGCTGACAACAGGCTTAAAAAGTAAAAACTGAGCTAGATTAGCCCAGTTTGTTTCTTGAGAGTTCAGTAAATTTTTAAACTTAATAATTTGACCAGAGTTCGCTGCGCCAACAAAATTACATTGCAGAAGAGATTTCATTAACCATTTGCAAACGTCCCCGACGCACACCGTAAAGTAATCTATCTACAATGCTTTGTTCTTCTTCACTTAAGCAACCTTGCAGAATAGCAGCTTTTAGCCCGTAGCGATCGGCAAGGGTAATACGTCCAGAACTGGTAACTTCGGCGAATAAGTCAGAAAGGGCGGTGGGGAGGAGGTTGAGTTGGTTAGTCATTGGTTTTAGCTGAACTCTATGCTTTTATTATGGAAACAAATAAAGCCAACCTCGGTGATTACACTGATGACAGGCAAGTGATAGTCATATATTCGGAAAAGTGATCTCGATCACAAGAATTTATAGAGGTGAAAACATGAGCCCAGAAGAGTTGATGAGAATAGCTTTAGCAGAGGCGAAGCAAGGCGATGCGCCCTTTGGGGCGGTAATAGTGAAGGATGGGGAAATTGCGATCGCCGCCCACAATACCGTCAAACGCGATCGCGATCCTTCCGCCCACGCCGAAGTTAACGCCATTCGACTTTTAACTAAAAAGCTCAACAGCACTTCTTTAGAAGGTTATACCTTATATAGTTCATAAAACCATAGACAAATATCTCAGGTCTTATTTTGTAGGTGTTACCCTAACTGGGTGAACTACTACACCCTCTATCCCATTGCTCGCAGAGCGTTTGGGACTGCTTGTAGTCTTTTACTCGTCCCCTTTAGT
>NZ_JBHFNQ010000087.1:0-20259 GCF_041929345.1 Floridaenema aerugineum BLCC-F46 | reverse complement strand
AGGATGCCCACCCCACAAGAAAGCTGTAACTCTTGTGGGGTGGGCATCCTGCCCGCCCCATCTTTAAATAACTATTTTCACTTTATTGATTTGCACCTACTTAGTATTGGTAGTTTAATAGCGGTAGATCTGCTATTCGAGCAAAAAAAGGCGATCTAGCTGTTGCCAGATCGTCTTGATCCCTCTTGTTCTTGCTCTCAAACGAGTATGGGTGATGCAGAGTTTTAGGAACGGCGATCGCTCAACCACTTAGCAGCGACGATCCCAAGTACACCGACAACTAAGGGATTACTGAGGAATTTCATGATTCCGGGTTTTTCGGCTAAAACGTCGCGGAAAATATCGGGGTGGGAGTGATAAGCGAAAGAAGCTAATTTGGCAACGTCGTCTGCATTCATGCGACTAGCGTGGTGGGTGGAAAGTGCCAATTGTTGCTCTAATTGGCGATCGCTTAATCCCCGTTCTTTTAATTTTTTCAAGAATTCTTTGGCTACGTCGTCGCGTTCGTTGGGTTTAATTTGAGCGATCGCATTTCTTAATTCTGGTTCCAATTGGGTGGGAGGAATGCGATCGTGTTGCAAGGATTGACCAAATAATTGGCGACGTTCATCTACTGTAGAACGTTGAGCAAAATCATCAAAATTTTCGTATTCTCTGGAAGGATCGCTAGGTAAATCCTTCATTGATTCAACGTTACCTTTTGCCAAATCGTTCATGATTTGACGTTTATATTCATCGCTGCTTGCCATTATTTTTGCTCTCCATTGATGATTTACGATTCATAGCTAATTTGCTGGGATTGCTGATCGTATTTACCAGTCAAAATCAGTTTTTTATCGGGTGCGTAAACTAAAACTGTTAAATCCTGATTCGGGAAATTTTTGTGAAAACCTTGAAGTAAAGAACTTGCTAAAGGTCTAACTTCATTTGGTTTAACTTGGGGGGTAATTACCACACCTAATTTATTGTTGTCACGCACATAAGCATCTTGAACTAATCCTTTGCTTTGACGGACTACCCAATCACCAAATTGTTGACCAGAAGCTGTCGAACCTCGTTCGATTTGGTTATAAGGAGCACTACTATTTGCAGGTAGTTGAGGTCTTTGTGTAGCTACTGAACTGCCACTACAAGCGGTGGTAATGGTCAGGATTAATGCTAAAGTTAGAGCCGTGAGAAT
The DNA here is from genome assembly GCF_041929345.1 of Floridaenema aerugineum BLCC-F46. NCBI lineage: Bacteria > Bacillati > Cyanobacteriota > Cyanophyceae > Aerosakkonematales > Aerosakkonemataceae > Floridanema > Floridanema aerugineum. Next base: position 19,079 of record NZ_JBHFNQ010000087.1, on the reverse strand, counting down.
TTGGCGGCTTTTTTGTAAAAATTGCAAGGTTTTTTCCTCCTACACAGCAGGTTTTTCAATGATTTAAAAGGTCTAGATGTGATTTTTCCAGACCTTTTTTGTAGGTTAAGATTTAGGCGCGATCGATCACTTCTTTCGCTTTATCTTTCAGGTCTTCACCAGCATGACGAGCTTGTGCTTCAGCTTGTTTTGCTTTACCTTCAGCTTTATCTTCGGGATCGCCAGTGACGTTACCCATTGCTTCTTGAGCTTTACCTTCTAAGTTTTTGCCTGTGGCTTTTGCTCTATCTTCTAAACTCATGATAACTTCCTCTCTTTTACTGATGTTTCCACAGATTAACTATTAAGTTATTCTGGTTTTTTTGCTACATTTCCAATTTATTAATAATTCAGCTTTTTATCCTCTGACTGAGGATACATTGTTTTTTGATTATGCTGTTACTCAAGGCTTATGCTTTAAGAGGTAGATATTTTTTAAACCGCTCCAGGCGCAGGGGACGCTCCAGAGAAGAAAGAGTTTAATCTAAGAGGAATTAATTATATTTAGTTTGGGTAAATTTAAATAAATTGAAGATACAATAAAAGAGTCACTGCAAGAAAGAGTTATGAGTCAATTTAGTCTGCAAGCTAAGTTTCAGCCAATGGGAGATCAGCCGCAAGCGATCGCTGATTTGAGCAAGTATATTTTAGCGGGTCATCGTTACCAAACCTTGCTAGGTGGAACCGGAACAGGCAAAACTTTTACTGTCGCTTCCACGATTGAAAAAGTCGGGAAACCTACTTTAGTTTTAGCACATAACAAAACTTTGGCGGCACAGTTATGTAACGAGTTACGAGAGTTTTTTCCAGAAAATGCAGTTGAGTATTTTGTCAGTTACTACGATTACTATCAACCAGAAGCTTACATTCCCGTGACTGATACTTACATCGAAAAAACTGCCGCCATTAATGACGAAATTGATATGTTGCGGCACTCAGCAACTAGGTCACTTTTTGAACGCAAAGATGTAATTGTGGTAGCTTCAATTAGCTGCATTTACGGTTTAGGAATTCCTTCGGAATATTTAAAAGCAGCGATTCCTTTTCGCGTCGGACAAGAAATTAATCAAAGGCAAGTTTTGCGCGATTTAGCGACAGTTCAATATAACCGGAATGATACGGAAATTGGTAGGGGACGTTTCCGAGTTCGCGGAGATGTGTTAGAAATTGGCCCTGCTTATGAAGATAGAATTATTCGAGTAGAATTCTTTGGTGATGAAGTTGATGCAATTCGTTATGTCGATCCGGTAACAGGGGAAATTCTCCAAAGTTTAGAGGCGATAAATGTTTATCCGGCGCGTCACTTTGTCACGCCAGATGAGAAATTGGAAGCTGCTTGTAATGATATTGAAGATGAATTAAAAGCACAATTAGCAGAATTAGAAAAAGCCGGAAAATTATTAGAAGCGCAAAGATTAGATCAGCGCACTCGCTACGATTTAGAAATGTTGCGAGAAGTAGGATATTGCAACGGCGTAGAAAATTACTCGCGACATTTAGCCGGAAGATTACCCGGAGAACCGCCAGAATGTTTAATTGATTATTTCCCGAAAGATTGGCTATTAGTAATTGATGAATCTCACGTTACTGTGCCACAAATTCGGGGAATGTATAATGGCGATCGAGCAAGAAAACAAGTGTTAATCGAACATGGTTTTCGCCTTCCCAGTGCGGCAGATAATCGACCTTTAAAAGCCGAAGAGTTTTGGCAAAAAGTTAATCAATGCGTGTTTGTTTCTGCGACTCCGGGAAATTGGGAAGTGGAGATTTCCGAAGGTCGAATAGTCGAACAAATAATTAGACCAACGGGAGTACTAGATCCTGAAGTTTTTGTCCGTCCAACTGAAGGGCAAATTGATGATTTGTTGGGCGAAATTAAAGACCGAGTGAAGCTGCAAGAACGGGTTTTAGTTACGACTTTAACTAAACGAATGGCAGAAGATTTGACCGAGTATTTGCAAGAAAGAGGAATTAGAGTTCGTTACTTGCATTCAGAAATTCAATCAATTGAGAGAATTGAAATTTTACAGGATTTAAGAAATGGTGATTATGATGTGTTGATTGGGGTGAATTTATTGCGGGAAGGTTTGGATTTACCAGAGGTTTCTTTAGTAGCAATTTTAGATGCTGATAAAGAGGGTTTCTTAAGGGCGGAACGTTCCTTAATTCAGACAATTGGAAGGGCGGCGCGTCACGTTCGGGGACAGGCAATTTTGTATGCTGATAATTTGACTGATAGCATGACAAAAGCGATCGAAGAAACCGAAAGAAGACGCGGAATTCAAATGGCATATAACAAAATGCACAACATTACACCACAACCAATTATGAAAAAGTCAGGAAATTCGATTTTGGCTTTTTTAGAAGTTTCCCGCAGGTTAAATTCTCAACAGTTAGAAACTGCCTATCAACAGGCGGATGAATTTACTTTAGATGAGATTCCAGAGTTGATTTCGCAGTTAGAAATGCAGATGAAAGATGCGGCGAAAAAATTGGAGTTTGAGGAGGCGGGTAAATTGCGCGATCGCATCAAACATCTACGCGATAAACTGATAGGGCATTAAAACGTAGGGTGCGTTAGCGACAGCGTAACGCACCGCATCACTAGATTTTTGCAACTATAATTAACTGTATGAGAAGAAATTATTTTTATGCAAACTCAGGTAAACATTGGAAGATTGATTAGTAGTTCTCCAGAAATACATGGAGGATGCCCTATTATTGCCGGAACAGGAGTCACTGTACGGCGTATTGCTGCTGATTATAAAATGGGATTGACTGCGGAGGAAATTGTTAAAGAAATACCTCATTTAACTCTGGCGCAGGTTTATGCAGCGTTAGCTTATTATCATGGTAATCAAGCAGAAATAGAGGCTGATTTGGCGTTTCAACAGGCACAAGCAGAGAGATTAGAAGCTGAATATTGGATTTGCGATCGGATCATATCATGTCCGGTTGATTACCCATAATGTAGAGACGTTATATATAACGTCTCTACATGGTTTTGGATTAAGGATATTATGGCTGATCGATCGGACATGATATCAAACATCTACACGATAAACTGATTGGGCATTAGTCGCATCAACCATTTACGGGATAAATTCATAGGAATGGTGCGTTACTAACGCACCCTAATTTTTATTTTTGATTACCATTCTTACACCACCTTTTGGCCCTAATGTAAATCCGCGACGAATCGGTTTAACAGGAGTTTTGTCTGCCAGAGATAGCTGCCAATTTGCCAAAATTGTTGCTAGAACAATCTTCATTTCATAAGGTGCTAAGGCAATACCAATACAGCGACGAGTACCACCGCCAAAGGGGAAAAATTCATAAGGGGAAAATTGCCTTTCTAAAAAGCGTTCTGGTTTAAATTTTTCTGGTTCTGGGTATAAGTCTTTCCGACGATGAGTTAAGTAAATACAAGGGGCAAGTGATGTACCTGGTTCAAATTCCTTAGCCATAATTTTTACAGGAGACTGAGCAACTCTACCAAAGGTAATAAAAAGAATCGGATAAATTCGCAGAGTTTCATTGCAAACTGCTGTTAAATATGGGAGTTTAGCAATTAGATTTGGATCGGGATTTTCACCTAAACTATCAATTTCATGCAATAATTTCTCAAGCACTCCCGGAACATGATGAATTGAGTATAATGCCCAAGCTAAAGAAGTAGCAGTCGTTTCATGTCCTGCCACTAAAAGAGTTAGTAATTCATCATGTAATTCAGCATCAGTCATTGGGTTTCCGGCTTCATCTTTGGCTGACATTAGCAGCGAAAGAATATCTTTTCGTGATGGATCAAAATTTGCTCGCCGTTCTTGAATTTCTGCCATTAAAAGTTCGGTAATTTGTGACTGACGACGGAGAAATTTGCTCCAAGGACTCCAGGCACCTAAATCTTTTTGTAATTGGGGAAAGAACAGTAAGGCAGAATTAAGGGGAGAACTGATATTATCGAGCATTTCAGATAAAAGATGCCGTAATTTTCGATCGCGTTCTCCTTCCTCTAAACCAAAAACTGCTCGTAAAATCACCTGCAAAGTAATTTCTTGCATGACATCTCGGACAATAAAAGTTTGTCCAATTTGCCAATCTTTAGTAACTGCTAAGGTAATATTTCTAATTAATTCTCCATAGCTGCGAATGTTTTCCCCATGAAAGGGAGGCAATAATAGCTGACGTTCTCGTTTGTGGCGATCGCCATCCATCAACATTAAAGAATTTTGTCCCACCAAAGGTCTAGCTAATTCATTGGCATGACCGCTGGCAAACTGTTTATAATCAGCAGTGAAAACTTCTTTTATTGCTTGCGGGTTGGTTAAAAATACGATCGGGCGACAATTTGTACCTACCCGTAAAGTGAACATCTCACCATAACGTTGAGCACAATCATCCATTAATCTTAATGGATCGGCTATCCATTGAAATAATTGCACAATTCCGGGTGTTTTTGGGCCTTGTGGTAATTTCATAGTAAATTTAGTTTGTGAATCTTAAATCTTGCTATAATCTAGCAATTATTTCCCATGATGTACATAGGAATTAGGTAGAGATTGTAGGTAAAAAAGATACGGATAATGGTGATAAAATTTACTAGTTACCATCCCTAAATTGGAAGTTCAACGAGGAGCAGGAAATGAAGATTTTAGAGAACTGGAAACAGCAGTGGCAAAGCTTGGTATTGGGATACCATTTTATGCAGTTGGTAAAAGCGCCCTATGGAGATTTTGCCAAAATTGGGCGGCTGTCTCAGGAAATTAACGATATTTACGGTATGAAGTTGGTAGCAGAATTTCTCTCGCGCTATCCCCAAGGAAAAAAAGCATTGCAAGAACGACCACGCCTGGGTAATGTAAACCTGCAAGAACTGCATCAATTACCGGAAAATACTTTAGGATATGCGTATGCTAATCACATGATTACTAATGGTCTTAAGCCTCTTTTAAACCGATCGATCGCAGACGATCCTTTTTCATTTATTGCCGCTCATTTAGGTGAAACTCATGACATCTGGCACGTAGTAACAGGATGTCCGACAAATAAAGCTGGAGAGATTAAATTAGAGGCATTTTATGTAGCACAGATTTATCCTTCTCGTTTTTGGATCGCATTACTGGCGAAAAACTTGTTAAAAACTGCCCTCGAAGATATAGAACTTTGCGAACAACATTTCGATGCGTTAACCCAAGGTTGGTTATTAGGAAAACAGGCAGAACCTTTGTTTGGTATTCAATGGAATCAGCTGTGGGAAATGCCTCTGGAACAATTGCGTACTCAGTTAAAGCTTAATTCTCAGTTTTCATTTAACTTAGTTTAACATTGATAAAAAGATTGGGATAATAACACACACAAATGTCTGGACTTAAACTACCCGATGGCCCCCGGACTCCCGCCTCGATCCAAACTTTTCAGTGGTTAACTTACCCTCTCGGATACATGGAAGACTGCGCTAAACGCTATGGTGAGTTTTTCACGCTGCGGATTGGGCCAGTTTTTAGTCCGCAAGTGCAGATGCAGTTAAAGTAGGGTAGTTTTTTTCAAGGTAAATCTAGGTGGCGATCGGGACTTCTAGTGAATTGTTGTAGATGCGATCGCTACCCTACAACACTACTAGATAAAATTTGCTCACCTATTCCCCACAATCAACTTTTTCCTCTTTTTCAAACAGCTTTGTAAAAGATTGAGATGTACAGGCTTTCTGAATAGTATTAATCACAGAATCAGCAAACGATTCTGCTGTTTTATCACTGATTATTGGAACTACATGGGCGAAAGTAAAAAATACCTGTTCGTGGAAAGTCACTACACCCAGCCAGAAACAAGTACCAACGATATGTTGTCCTGTAGCGAAATATAATTCCTTTATCCTAAAATGACCGTATTCATTTGGTAAGTTGAAAGAGCCTATATTTGAAATATGTGTAGTGCTGCTTCGTCCACCGTTGTAATGGGACATCTTGGTGATAAAATCGATGTTAAATTTTTCTAATATCTCGGTACTAGAAACTCGATAATGAGGAAATCTGCGATTAATAGATTGGCTGATTTTTAACTTGCATTCTCGTGCTATAGACCAGAATTCGGTATCTTTGTCTAAAGAGTGTTTTTCTTCCAATCCAGATACTAAACAACCCATATAGTCATCTTTTACCTCTGGATTACAATATTTTCGTAAATTTACATTTGAACCGCAAGATAAATTTATTGGTACACCGTTGGAGGCAATTTTTGCAGCTTCAAATAACATAGCGGCGCAAAGAGTGCCGTGTACTGTTGTTTGCTCTTGCTTGCAGCGGTTTATCAGCTTAAGGGTCATCTCTTTACTGAGAATTCGAGTGACAAGGCGAGTGCGGCGCTCATTGGCAGGTGCCGCCTCCTCTATAATTAAATTTGGTGTTGGTATTTCTCGGTCAGGTTTTTCTGGAGCCTCTTCTAAGTTATTGTTTTCAGTTAGGCTGCTTTTCAGTAAAGTTTCCAGCGGCGGCAGTAGTTCCATAGTAACTACTTTTGATATCTGTTCTCCCGCAGCAATTTGCCGACAATAGCTAAATAAATCGTCAAAAAAACGCATACAGGACATACCATCAGTGATTGCATGATGAAAAGTTGCAATAATTTCACTAATGCCATTACTTATAGAAGAACGCAGAAAAGTAACTCGACAAAGAGGAGTAGTTGCACTATAAAATTTTTCATGCAACTCGTCCTCAGCAATTTCTATCCATTGCTTTTCATGTTGCTTGTCTATGACGCGCAAAGGAATTTCAGCTGTTCCCTCAGATTCAAAATAAGCGCCATCTGCTGACTGAACAATGCGAACTTGCAGCATTGGATGACGCTTTTGCACAAAATAGAGCGCCTGTTGGAGAGTATCGCCTGTAAGTTGCCCTTCGATGCGGGCAACATTAACATCGATCATGCCACCTAAATCATGGAGAATTTCAAATAGGTTTTCTACCAATCCAAGTTTTCTATTCATGAGTTTATTCGCCGGATTACTTTTATTGTTATCTTTGCGCTAAAACAGGTTTCCCTGTAGTTACAACCTGCTCAATAATATCAGCAGCGCGATTCACTCCCCCAGATTGTTGAATTGCTGTTTGTAACCTGAAAGCATTCTTTTTATAAGAATCTTCAGTCAACACTTTCTTAATAGCATTTCGCAATTTGGGAACGCTCAATTTTTTCAAGGGAACCATTTCTCCTGCACCTGTCCAACATATACGCGCTGCTACTCCTGGTTGGTCATTTGCGATCGGAATTGCTACCATTGGTACGCCATTAGTTAGCGATTCTAAAGTCGTATTCAAACCCGCATGAGTAATAGTCAAAGCAGCTTTTTGCAACAATTCTAACTGAGGCGCGTAGCCAACAACTAGAGGATTTCCCGGCAATCCTTGTAAAGATTCTGGACTGCTGGAACCACCCAAAGAAATTAGCAATTGGACATCCAATCCATCACAAGCTTCTGCAATAGATTGGAAAACATACATTAAGCGATTTTGCACCGTTCCCATAGAAGCATAAATTAAGGGTTTTCCGGTTAACTTTTGATATGGGAAAGATACAGGTTCGCGAGTTATTGAGTTATGATATGGCCCTGTAAAATGAAAGCATGGAGGCAAATTTTTGCGGGGAAATTCAAATTCAGCAGGCTGTTGACTGATTTGGGCTAATTGGGAATCTCGATTATCCTGAGAGTAGGCTGACAAATTCTTTTGTTGGCGATACTCATTCAAGAGATCTCGAATTGGTTTGGTGATGCGATTGAATAGATTATAAGCACCTTGGTTTCGCAGAATTGCCCACCAAGCTGGATTATAATTCCAAGTTGTAAAACATGGGGGAATTTCGTAATCTTGAGAGATTGTGAGGGCACTGCAAACAGTAATAAAGGGAATATCCAAAATTTCTGCAATAGTTGAACCACCGGAAGTAATTTGATCTATCAGCAAAACATCTACGCCAGCTTGCTTAATTGCATTTGGGGCATCGCGCAGTAGGACAATAGTACTTTCTTTGACCAAATTAACTGTATACTGTAAAGCTGCTAACCCGCTCAATTCCCCAAGTTTTGCCAAATTTTGCCTGGTTATCCCCACAGTATACTCGGATTCTCCAATTGCCCAAAAGTTTAACCCCGCTGCTAATGTCTTGGATTGAGCATCAGGTATTGCGAAAAGGGTGACGCGATGACCCCTTTGTTGCAGTTCGCGCCCCAAGGGAAGCATGGTGTTGAGATGTCCGGTTGCTGCGGGACAAAGCAGGCCAAAATGAGTCATAGTGATTAGGGGTTGGTGATTAGTGATGGGGAATTTTGTAATATTTTAGATATTAAATCTCCGTTTGGGAATTTTAATTGTTAACTAGAAACAGTTTCCAAACTACGAGACTTAACTATGCGATCGCCCTTAACTAACAACTGAACACTGCGATTAGGTGCAGTTACTAAACCCCGACGTGCAGCTTTAATCTCAGTATTATCAGCCAATTCAAAATCAAACCGCGAAAGCATTTTTGCTAACACCATTTTCATTTCAAATTGAGCAAAGGCAAAACCAATGCAACGACGTGCGCCACCACCAAAAGGCAAAAATTCATAAGGGGAAAACTGTCGTTCTAAAAATCTTTCTGGTTTAAACTTTTTCGGTTCAGGATATAAATCATCACGCCGATGAGTTAGATAAATTGAACCTAATAAAACTGTGCCTGGTTGCAAATCGTAACCCGCTAAATTTACAGGTTCTTGCACCACTCTAGGAAAAGTTAGCATCGCTACCGGATAAATTCTCAGAGTTTCGCAACAAACTGCATTGAGATAAGGTAATTTAAAAATAGCATTGGAGTCGGGATTTTCGCCCAAACTATCCAATTCTGCTAATAATTTTGACCGCACTTCTGGGAATTTGTGAATCCAGTATAATGCCCAAGCTAAAGCTGTTGCAGTAGTTTCATGTCCTGCTAGCAAAAGCGCCATTAATTCATCATGCAATTCTTCATCAGTCATCCCTTCTCCCGCCTCATCTCTTGCTTCCATTAGCAAGTTGAGAATATCTGTGCGCGATGGGTCGAAATTTTCTCGACGTTCCCGAATTTCGTCATAAATAAGTTTATCAACTAGTGCTTTGCGACGCAGGTATTTACCCCAAGGACTCCAAGCACCCAAATCTTTTTGCAAGAATGGAAAATAAATCATAGTCACGCTCAAGGGAGAACTCGCTTCATCAATCATCTCGCCGAGAAGTTTCTCCAACTGTTGAGCGCGTAGGCTATCATATAAGCCAAACACCGCTTGCATAATTACTCGCAGTGTGATCGCTTGCGTGGAAGTCCTAGCACAAAAAGACTCGCCTATCTGCCAGCGACTCATAATTTTCTCTGTCACTTCGGCAATTGTTTCGGCGTAAGTTCGCATCCTATCCCCATGAAAAGGCGGCATCATCAACTGGCGCTGACGCTGGTGTTGCTTTCCACTGAGTCCAAAAATAGATAGCTTTCCCGTGAGAGGTTCAAAAATTTTGTTGATATCGCCTGGAGCGGTAAACTGTGTTGTTGTATCGTTGGTCAAAATCTGCTGAAGTGCTTTGGGGTTGCTGACATACACCAAAGGGTCAAATTCCGCACCCAGTCGCATAGTGAAAATGTCGCCGTAGCGTTTGGCGCACTCTTCCATATACTGCATAGGGCGAAAAATCCATTGGAGTGTTTGTACGAAGGTTGGACTTTGAGGGCCTTGTGGTTGTTTCATTGTCTCTGCTGCCTCTGATTTCTGCAAGTTCAACTAATTTAACTTAACTAATTTTTCTATAGGTTTCATTGGACTTAGTTATCTTTGTCACTTCTAATTCTCAAAATTTTACCACCTAAAAGTTGTAAAATTTTCCTTAAGTAAATCGAGTAAATTCGATCGCTCCTAATACTGATAAGGAACTCAGCATGACTGCAACTACACCAAAAGCAACTTCAGCATTTCCCGATTTTTGTGAAGGTATTCAATATTTTGGGGAATCGCTACCAGGTTTTGAAACTTATGGTAAAACGCCTGCTATTGCTGAGGGAAAAACAGCAATTTCTGATTCTAGTGATGCCAATGCAGTTTATCAAACTCTGTTGTTCGCCGATGCACTGCGTTATTTAACTTTGCAAATTACCGGATCGAAAGCTTCTGGACACCCAGGCGGTTTTGCCAGTTCTGCGGAAGCTCATGCCGCGTTAATTATGCTGGGCTATAAGAATATTATCACAGAAGTTGGACACCACGCCCCTGGTTTTTATAGTTCGATGTTTCTCGATCGCTCTTTGGAAGACATGGGCATTTATAATGTGCAACAATTGCGCGATCGTTTCCGCGAAAAACACGGTTTGTTAGGGCACCTTTCCGGTTATATTCCCGGCATTCTCGCACCTGCTGGCCCTTTGGGACAAGGGCAACATTTTGCAATGGCAGCTGCACTATTGCACAGAGATAAACTTTTCCCCTTTACGATGGGTGATGGTGGCATGGGTGAACCTTACCCAATGAGCAGTATGGCACATTTTCACACTGCTTTTGGTGGAGTCACTAACTTTTTACCCGTGTTAATTTGGAATGGTTACAGTCAAGAACATCACAGCATGGTTTCCACTAAAACCAATGCGGAAATGTTGCAATATTGGCGGGGAAATGGTTTTGCCGAAGTCATTTTAATTGATGCGAAAGACTTTGACGATCAAAATCAACCTGGTGATTATGTAGATAGCACTGCCTTTTCTTTTGAACAACGTCTCGCCTTTACCAAAGCAGTATTAGAAGGTGTTGATAAAGCTGCAAAATCTGCTTTTAGTGGCAAATTAACTGCATTTATTATCAAACAATTAAAAGGTGCCGGAGTTCACGCACGCGGCGCAAAATCTCACAATCTTTATCCGAAAGATACTTTAGATGCACCCCACATTGTTAACGCTTTGAAAGGTCGGGCATTAACTACTGAAAGCTGGCAATTAGTCAGAACAAATTGCGAACGTGCTGGTGGTGGCCCTGCGGCGAAAACAGCTGTTACCGAATTTGAATTACCATTACCAGAGTTAGGAGAATTGCCTTTAGAAGAATATCCCGTTGGCAAAGATCCGAAAGTTTCGACTACCGCAATGGGTGTTTTGGTGGGTAAGGTTGGATTGTGCGATCGCACTTTTTTAGTCACCAACGCTGATGGCAACGAAGCATCAGGAATTGCCAACATTAACCAAGCATTAAAAATCATTCACCCCACCACAGATGACCTTTACAACCAATCACCAAACGGTCAAGTTTACGAACCTTTGAGTGAAGATGCTTGTGCAGGTTTAGCAGTTGGATTATCTTTAATGGGTGCCAGAACTCTCTGGTGTTCTTACGAATCTTTTGCCATCAATGGTTTACCAATTTGGCAAACTGTTACCCAAGCAATGGCAGAATTACGCCGTCAAACTCCTTCCACAATTACCTTATTTACTGCTGGTGCATTAGAGCAAGGACGCAACGGTTGGACACACCAACGCCCGGAAATTGAAGCATATTTTGCGGCAATGATGCGGAATGGCAATGTATTCCCATTATTCCCACCTGATGCTAACAGTATTCAAGCCTGTTATGAGTGGGCTTTAACGACAAAAAACAAGGGAATTGTGATTACTGCAAGTAAATCACCTTTACCAATTCGCACTACTTTTGCACAAACTCGCCAAGGTTTAAAAGATGGCGCAGTCGTATTGCATGAAGTTGCTGGTGGTAAGAAAGTTGTGTTTGCAGTTGTGGGCGACATGACATTAATGCCAGTGTTTGAAGCGGCAACTTTCTTAGAAAATGAAGGTATTGGCGCGAAGATTGTTTCTATTATCAATCCCCGCCGTTTGTATCGTCCAACTGATGTTGCTTGGGATACTTGTTCTGAAGCTGATGGCGAATTTTTGAGCGATGAAAAGTTTGCCGAAATTTTTGATGGAGATGCGCTAATTGGTGTAACTGGTGGCGCTTCGGGAATGTTAGAACCGATCATGTTACGCAGTAATTCTAAACGCGATACTTTCGCTTGGAAGCGGGGAGAAACTACCGCTTCTGCTGGTGAATTAATGGCGTTTAATGGGTTGACTGCGGAGGCGTTGACTAAGAGAGCGATCGAATTAATCCACTAAGTTCTTTTGAGGTGATGAAATGCCCCCGCCTGGGTTAAACTAGGTGGGGGGTTAACAAGTGATCGCTAAGTGTGCAGGAGAGTCAGCTTGAAAGGATTAGATACTAACGTAGTCGTGCGCTTTTTAGTGCGAGACGATGAACAGCAGTGGCAATAGCCGATGGCTACATCAATGATTCCTTGCAAGCTAATCAGCCTTGCTTTATTAACAATATTGTTTTTCATTTAAGGTGATTATGAGTATCATTCATCTTCGTCAGATAGAAACACAGCTAAAATCAATGTTCAATAATTTAATTGACCTCAGCGACTTTTTGGATAAGAAACCAGACGCTCGAGATTCGGCTTTTCTAAGTCGCGCTCTTGCCGCATTTACAATTTTATTTACTACTGATATAACTCCAGAGCAAGCTGCATCAAGTGTAACTGATGGATTTCAGGATAATGGGATTGATGCAATTTATTTCGATAGTGGGGAGAAAATTCTTTTCTGTGTTCAAAGTAAATGGCGAAAGGATGGTACAGGAAGTATTGACCAAGGTGATGCCCTCAAATTCATTAACGGTGTTAAGGCGCTTGTAAACGCGGATTTTGATCGCTTTAATGAAAAAATAAAAAGACGCAAACAGGAAATTTTTGAAGCCTTATCTGTAACGAACACTCGTATAGTTCTTTTAGTTGTCTATACGGGGATAGCCGGATTATCTGAGGAAGTTAAGCGAGATTTTGATAATTTTTTGAATGAGCTTAACGATACTTCAGAAGTTGTAGAATTAAAAGTTATTATACAAAAAGAATTGCATAAAATTGTTGCTAGTGGAGCTTTGAGCGCACCGATCAATTTTGATGTGGTGTTAAAATATTGGGGACAAATTAGAGATCCTCATTCTGCATACTACGGTCTTGTATCAGCAACAGAGGTTGCTAATTGGTGGACTCAGTATTATCCAAAACTTTTTACGCCTAATATCCGCTCGTTTCTTGGGGAAACAGAAATTAACCAGAGTATTGTTGAAACCTTATTATCAGAGCCAGAAAAATTCTGGTATTTCAATAATGGTATAACAGCATTATGCAGTAAAATTTGCAAAAAACCATTAGGAGGTAATTCTCACGAAACTGGAATTTTTGAATGTCTTGATGTAAGTATTGTTAATGGAGCGCAAACTGTAGGAGCTATTGCAACTGCCAATACAAAATTGCCCGATCAAGTTGCAAAAGCATTTGTGTCAATTCGCTTCATTTCACTTGAAAATTGCCCGGAAGATTTTTCTATACGAGTTACGCGAACGACAAATACTCAGAACCGTATTGATAGCCGTGATTTTGTCTCCCTTGATACGGAAAATCAAGAGCGTATACGAACTGAGTTACAACTAGAAGGAGTTGAATATATTTATAAAGCTGGCTATACGGTTCGCGACCTTAGAAATGGGTTTGATTTTTCAGAAGCAATTGTCGCTGTTGCGTGTTCCCACCCGGAGCTTACTTATGCAGTACAAGCAAAGAGTAAGGTTAGTTTACTATATGAAGATGTCAAAAGAGCACCCTACAAAGCTCTTTTCAATCCAAATCTTTCGAGCATTAGGCTATGGAAACTTGTACAAATTCATCGTGCAATAGAAGATGAACTGAAATCAGAAGGGGGAAAACGAGAAGGACGGGAAAAAATGTTACCTGTTCATGGTAACAGATTCTTAGCTCGACAGGTTTTTCGGCATCTAAATCTTGATAATCTTGACGATCCTAAAAGAGATATACAAAATATTTTAACGAGGGTTCCAATGGTTACTATTTCTGCAATTGATGCGACTGCACAAACCATCAGAGAAAATTATCCCGATTCATATCTTGCTAATCTGTTCAAGAACAAACAAAAGTGCGAAGATGTTGAAAATATAGTATCCAATTATATGGCAAATAATTTTGCTCAATAGCAGACTGACTAATCAGTTCTCTTGAAATAAGCTGGGCGATAGGCTTGCGATTAAAAAGTAGTAGAGCGATCTCCCACTCAAGCATCTGTCGTCAGCATCACTTTATAATGGCTAAGAAGCTGTTAGATAAAGAAACCACTCCTAATTCGTAAATTAATCGTTTATACTTTTAAGTCTGAGGCACTCTAGTGTTAGTTTTTCGGCAGCGAGTTCGTCTTTTAGCTTTCGCGAGGGGTGCGATCGCTATTCCCAACCAACTTAACCTCCAAATGTTGATTCAGCGCCCGTGCAATTTTTTGCAACATTGACAGCGAATGTCCCTCGTAATCTGCATCCTCAAGTCGCGCAATCACAGACTGTTTTGTACCAATGCGATCGGCAAGTTGCTGTTGAGTTAATCCAGCTTGCTTTCTCGCATTGTAAATCAGCTGTGCTAACTCTGCATTAAGAGATGATTCCTGCACCATTTCTTCTATTTCAGGATCGTCCGCAGTCATTTTCTGAAGAATTTTTAGTGCATCATTTGTCATCGCCATTTTCTGTTTCCTCTACATAAGTATAGATTTCTGGATTAATTTCAAATTGCTCTTTCCGTTTAATTGCTCGATCGAGATCGCTATCCGGTACTTCATCTCCATCTTTAGTAATAGCATGAGCCAAAATCGCCACATTCTGCCCATGAAAAAAATATAGAATCCGATATTGTACCCGGATATGCTTTGCTCGTAACTCATAAATTCCATCTCTAAGGTAATCTGCTACTGGTCGTCGAAGTTCATATCCAGAACTAGCCAATAGCTGAATTCGAGCTACGCAGTTTGCATAACCTTTGCGATCTTGTTTTAGCAGAATTTTGAGCCATTCAAGAACTGGAACCTCACCCTTTTCATCTTGATAAAATACAACCCGTGTTTCAGGCACAGTCTTCAATTTATATAACTTACACTCATAATATCACAATATTGCTATAAAAAAATACCTAACAAGTAAAAAATAGCGATCGCTTTCTCTAAAAGTAGAATCATTGTAAGCGATCGCTATTCCCAACCAACTTAACTTCCAAACGATAATTCAGCACCCGTGCAATTTTTTGCAACATTGATAGCGAATGTCCCTCGTAATCTGCATCTTCAAGTCGCGCAATCACTGACTGTTTTGTACCAAATATTAGATTAGAATTATCGTAAGCGATCGAGGTAATTAGTCATGAAATGGGAAGAAGTATGTGAAAATAAACAGTTACAAGACCTCCCTTTTAAAATTGAATTGAACAAATGGGGACAAATTGTAATGAGTCCAGCCAAGCCAAAGCATTCAGCTTATCAAGGTATAATTGTAACTTTGCTGAGTTCCCTAAAAAAAACGGGGTTAGCATTTCCAGAATGTGCAATTCAAACAACTGACGGCGTGAAAGTTGCTGATGTTGTTTGGTGTTCGGATCAAATAGCAGATATTATTTTAGAAGAAACAGCAGCTTCCATTGCTCCTGAAATTTGCGTAGAAGTAAAATCTGCTAGCAATACTTTAGAAGAAATGGTGGAGAAAAAAGATTTATACTTCGCCGCTGGAGCAGAAGAAGTTTGGGTTTGCGATGCTCAAGGTAAAATGAGATTTTATAATCGGCAAGAAGAATTAAGTAAATCTTTGTTAGTACCAGATTTTCCCAACCAAATTCAACGCCGAAATCAACCGACAGCTTGAAAGGGGAAAAGGGACTGCGATCGCTATTCCCAACCAACTTAACTTCCAAACGATGATTCAGCGCCCGGGCAATTTTTTGCAACATTGACAGCGAATGTCCTTCATAATCTGCATCTTCAAGTCGCGCAATGACTGACTGTTTTGTACCAATGCGATCGGCAAGTTGTTGTTGAGTTAATCCAGCTTGCTTTCTCGCATTCTCAGATCTTGTACCAGTTCCAAAATCCGCCTGCGAATCAATTCGCAGGCTAATAGCTAAACTCCTCTAAAGAGGACTAAATACTTAATATTCAAAAGCTTTCAGTCCATTTTAATGGACTTGAGCTATTAGCCCGGAAATTGATTTCCGGGCGGGCTCGCATCGCAGGTGCAAGATCTAAGTTGAGAAGTGCGATCGCTCTTCTCCAACTGTAGAATCATTGTAGACGATCGCTATAATAGTAAAACAACTTTTAACAAGTAAAATAAGAGGTAATTTTGTTGTGAAATTTCAAGTAATTTTTACATTCGATCCTGAATATGAAGGTTATGTAGCTGAAGTTCCCGAACTTCCAGGCTGTTTAAGTCAAGGTAAAACCTTAGATGAAGCAATTGCAAATATCAAAGATGCCATTCAAGGCTATCTTTATGTACAAGAAAAACATGGGAAACTGGAAAAAATTATGGAAGATCTTGGCGCTTGGGAGGACGATCGCACCGATGAAGAAATCATCAAAGAAATCTATGAAAGCCGTAGTTTTTCTAATCGAGGAATGCTTTAAGGGAATGGGTTGAAGAGTACGATCGCTCCTCTCCAACTGTAAAATCATTGTAGACGATCGCTATAATAGTAAAACAACTTTTAACAAGTGAAATAAGAGGTAATTTTGTTGTGAGATTCCAAGTAATTTTCACATTCGATCCTGAATATGAAGGCTATGTAGCTGAAGTTCCCGAACTTCCAGGCTGTTTAAGTCAAGGTAAAACCTTAGATGAAGCAATTGGAAATATCAAAGATGCCATTAAAGGCTATCTTTACGTACAAGAAAAACATGGTCAACCTTATGTTGCAAAAGAAGCTCAAATCTTCATCGGGGAAGTGGTAGTGTAAATGGGAAGACTATCAAATATTTCTGGTAAGGAAGCTGTCAAAGTTTTTAGAAGATTTGGCTACAAAGTGGATCATCAAACTGGAAGCCATATCATACTGTCGTTCGCAAAGTAATCAAAGAAGAAATGATTAACTTGCCAACTCAACAAGTACAACCTAAAGAAACAGCCAAAATTGATGTCCGAGTATTATCTGGGATGTTGTATGAAGAAAATCGAGTCCCAATCAAAATGTTGGGTTGCTGGGATACTGTTGGAGCATTAGGTATGCCCGATATCATTCCTTGGTTGCCTATAGAGAGAATAATTAATCAAAAATATCTGTTCTACGATCCTAAACTTAGTCCAATTGTGGAAAATGCTTTTCAAGCAGTTGCTATTGATGAGAAACGCAAAAGTTTTCCTTCAACCAAAATGGTTAAAAATAGCAAAAATCCCCACCAAAGGGTAGAAGAAGTCTGGTTTAGCGGTGAGCATGGTTGTGTAGGCGGTGGAACTAAAGGGTATCAAGGCTTATCCGATTGTGCCTTAGACTGGATGATAAAAAGAGCGAAGGAATTGGGATTAGAAGGCGATCAAAACAAAATCGAACGTGACTTTGATTCAGAAGGAAAACCGACAAAATTTGGGATTTATCCGGAACCATTAATCGATTTTGACAATAGTCTTGCCTTTCCTTTTATTTTAGGCGGGGAGGAATGGCGATCGATTCCCGGAACCAATATTAAGTTTCATTCTAGTGTCAGACAACTCTTAAACACTCGGTCCGATTATTTGCCAGAAAATCTCAAACAATTTATCGAAAGGCTCGAGTAATAACTCAAGCTACTATAGCAATTCTCATGCTCATGAGCTACAGAACAAGGAAGGTTTGTTGTAGGCGCTTGGGCGCTATTCCCACGCGAGAGTGGGAACAACGAACTTTTTTGCTTATGCTTCTACTGTTGTGTGTAGCTTTTTGTTTAACCAAATCTTTTCTTTAGCGTGAATATAACGCGGATCTGGGTTGATTGCGATCGCTCTTTCATAAGATTCGATCGCATTTCCATAAGCTTGCATTTCTGCTAACAATAACCCCCGATTAAACCATGCTTGATGATAATCTGGTTTAATCGCTACAGCTTTATCGTAAGAGAATAGTGCTTCTGCATAACGTTTCATCCCGCAAAAAGCATTTCCTCGGTTATTCCAAGCTTGGCAATAATTTGGGTTAATAGCAATTGCTTTCTCAAAAGCTGCTAAAGCTTCGGCATATTTTTCATTTTCACACAACGCGCAACCATGACCATCCCAAAATTCTGGCTTTTGTTCGTTCTGCTCAAAAATGTTCATAATATTTGGGTAAATTTCAATTATTACAGTTCCATTGTGGAAAATATTTTACTATTCATGGGGTGCGGTTATTTCACCTACAAATGTTCGGTTATTGGGACTGAGGAAAATAGTATAATAAAGTTCTGGAAAATTCCTCAATCTTGATTTTCAACGCAGATGAAAGCAGATAAACTGAGATCTTGCACTCCTGAGCGGAGCCTCTTTTTCTCGTGACCAGGTTCAACCTGGTCACGAGGCGAAGGAGGTTCTACCTCCATTGCTGCAAGATCTGAGATGAACGCAGATGTATATAAGGATTTATGGTTTTGGCAATAACTAATGCTTTTGTTACTTTGGGAGTTGCAGACTTTCCCAAGGTGATAGATTTTTATCGTCAGTTTCTTAATCAAGAACCTCAACCTTTCATTCCCAATGTTTATGGGGAATTTCGGTTGACTGGTGGGTTACGGTTGGGGATTTTTCAACCGAAAGCACAGCATTCTTCGGAGTTTAGTAACTCAAATCAAAGTGGCATGAGTTTGTGTTTAGAAGTGGAGAATTTGTCAAGTGCGATCGCACATCTCACCGCATTAGGATACCCACCACCCGGGGAAATTACCACTGCTTCTCATGGTAGGGAAATTTATGCTTATGACCCTGCTGGTAATCGCTTAATTCTCCATCAATCAAACAGTTAGTTAGGTTGGCTCTTTCGGGTTAATGGGGAAAAATGTTCATAAATGTTACAAACCAGGGAACGGTGCGTTAGGCACGGGAATTTATTGATGGATTGGAATGCTGAATTTATCGCCCGTGCCTAACACACCCTACGATTAAATAAGAT
>NZ_JBHFNQ010000086.1:0-62872 GCF_041929345.1 Floridaenema aerugineum BLCC-F46 | reverse complement strand
GTCCACCCTGGAAATTAACTACAACTGGGGGCGATTTTGGTTGCTCAAATTTGAACTGTTTTGGGAGTGAGCGCGAAGCTTGTTGGGTCATACTTTATAACTGCTGAAATCCTTGCTATGTATAGATTTTAGCAGTTTTTTTACCCCCTTTTTCTCAGAGTTTGTGAGAAATCCGGGTAATGTGTTACGCGACACTAAGTAATACATTTAAAAAACTTTACATTTCATATATTGAGAGTTCCTTTTTAATCTAAGTTAAACTAAAATATAGTAAAATCTCCTTGGTTGCTGATGAAGCACAATATTTTTTAATAATGAGCCTAAGAATATTTATCACGCTTATACTAGTATGTCTATCTAGCTCAGGTTTAGCTCAAGATTCCCCAACTATGAAAAGGTTACGGGAAACTAGAAACTGTCCTGGATGTAATTTGAGTAATGCCAACCTAATGAGTGCTTACCTGCCAAATGCTAACCTCCGGGGAGCCAATCTTAGTAACGCTAATCTCAAAAATAGCGATTTGAGTGGTGCTTACTTACGGAATGCCAACTTGCAGGATGCCGACTTGCGGGGAGCCGACCTCAGCAAAGCAGATTTAAAAGAAGCTGATTTAAGAGGAACTAATTTAAAAGATAGTAAAATCAACTATGAAACTTTTATTGAGAGAAAATGGCGCACAGTTTGGGAATTAGTAAATCAAAAAATCAGGATTCGAGATTTGAAGGAAGCAGATTTAGCAGGAGCCAACCTTAATAGAGCTAACCTGAACAATGTCAATTTAGAAAAGGCTAATCTCAGTGGTGCTAAATTGAATGGAGCCAACTTGCGTGAAGCTAATTTAAGTAATACTAACTTGCTGGAAGCTGACTTATTTATAGCCGATTTAAGAAATTCTAATTTGGTTTCTGCTAATTTAAAAAATGCCAACCTCACTAGTGCAGATTTGCGCGGAGCTAATTTGAATAAGGCCAACCTAAATCAAGCTAATTTAAGTCGAGCTAACCTTGGTCAAGTTAATTTAAGCAATACTGATTTAGTAGGCGCTAATTTAAGAGAAGCCGAGCTAACAGGGATTAATTTAAATGGAGCAAATTTGGCAAGTGCTAACTTATTTAATATCAGCTTAAGAGGAATAGATTTAAGTAGTACCAACCTCAGAGGTGCTAACCTAACAGGAGTTAATTTCAAAGATGTTAATCTTAGAGGAATTAAGCTTCAAGGAACTAATTTAAGCGGTGTTAATTTAAGTGGTGCTGACTTAAGTGGTGCTGACTTGAGAGGTGTTAATCTAAAAGAAGCTAATCTAAACAATGTTAAGTTCAGTGGTGCCAACCTAACTGATGCTATTCTGATTGATGCTGATTTAAATAATGCTGATTTAAGTGGCGTAGATTTGAGCGGCGCAGATTTAAGAAATGCTGACCTTAAAGGAGCAAGATTAAATGGAATTAAGTTAAGTATTAGTACTAATCTATGCGGTGCAATTATGCCTGATGGTAGCAAAGGTAGTTGCTAAGTTTGTTTGATAAATACAAAATGTTTAATTATGAATGATAAAAATTTTTCTTTACCACGTATTGAACCTTTTGAGCGTCTTCATGTTTATGATAGTTTGATGATGAATGCGAAACGTTGGCTAATGGCTCACGATTACCATCGTCGCCGTCAAAATGTTCATTATCAATCGCTTAATCAACCAGGAATTGTTTGTGGATTGGGAGTAAAATTAATTGAGCCTCCTGAAGAAGCACCCGCACAATTTCGGGATAAACGTTGGTTAGAAATTCAGCCTGGTATTGCTATTGATATAGAAGGAAATCCCATAATTGTTAATCCATCTGTTAACCGGAAATTTCGCATTGCTACTGCGCCTCCTACTACGGGAACTTTAACAGTATATTTGGTGGTTAGCTTTGTGGAACCGGAAAATCCTGAACGTAAGCAAGATATCGAAGTGTTGAGAGAATGGTTTAGGTTTGATGAAAAAACTAGTCCGCCAAATGAAAAGGAAATTGAATTATGCCGCATTGAATTACAGCCTGGTGTAGTTAAATTGCAAAAGCCGAAAGATGTGTTATTTCCTGAAGTTAATGATATTGATTTACGTTATCGGTTGTTGGCAAAAGCTAGACCTGAAGCTGTTGTAAATGTGGCTTTGATGAAATATAGTGATGCTGATGATTGGTACAATAGCGATATGCAGAAATTGAGCGATCGCGATCGAGAAAATCTTTCCTATTTAATGCGATCGGTATCATCACTTTATCCGGCTTTGCAAGGAATAACAGAAATCGGACAAGTGAGTTTACAAAACAAAAGAGCGATCGCAGATTATGACTTATTTTTCCTCGCAGATTGGCAGGTAGTTAATCTGGATGAAGAAGAATTACATACTCTCAGTATTTACTTAAAAACAGGGGGTATAATTTTAATAGAAACACCTACAAATAATTCCTTTTTAATAGACAACATTCATAAAATAATTACAGACAAACTAGACATAGATTTGCTATCCTGGGAAGAGATGAGCCGTTATCATCCCTTGCGAACCCAACCTTTTTTGTTTACTATACCGCCAAATATTAATCAGCAATCAATAGAAATTCAGAGCGGAGGAGGAATTATTTTAGTAATCGGGAATTTATTATCAGCTTGGGGAATAGATGAGGAATTTTCTCTGGCTCGAAATGATATTCGTACCGCTCAAGAATTGGGAATCAATATTTTGCATTTCGCTTGGTGTCGGCGACAAATGACACAGTTGCTACAATAATCCTGGAAATCTATTCATACTTTTAGATAAACCGAGAGATTTTTGAAGATGCCAAACTTTGTCAAAGCTATAGTTTCTAAAAAGCAGCTAACATTAATACCAGATATTGCCGCCGACTCTGCTGATGAAAATACGAACGACGAGAACGAATTCGACGTTACTGTTGTTAACGAAAGCAAAGAATTTACCAGTTTTCAAATAGAACTATCAACTCCGGGTGCTGATACCCATTCAAACTTTAAATGGTATACTCTAGACCCAGAAGTTTGCGTGAAAAAACCCCCAGGAGCAAGTACAAAATTTCATGTAGTAATCACTAAATCACCGATTCAAGTATACGATACCACAATTGACTTAACATTAAAAGTTTTTTCAGTTGAATTTGCCAGTATATTTACTAGTCAAAAACTTAAACTTACCATTCAAAAAGCTCGGAAACCTTTAAGAATTTATCTAATCATGAAAGAACTTAAAGTTTACCCGAGTAATCTTGTTGAAATTCCGGTTATAGCCTACAATTTAAGTCAAAAATTTACCAATGTTAGACTTACAATTTCAGGATTAAATCCTGAATGGATGAAAGAAGGAACTGTGAGAAACTTGCAAATAGATGCAGGCGACTCCGAAAAAACTAGCTTTTGGTGCGAACCACCCATAAATGCCGAAACTTTCAGTAAGAAATACGATTTTACGATCGAAGCTAATTCGGATAATAGTAGCCATATTCCTCATGAAAGAGGAGTCTTAGAAATTCTTCCTTATGGAACAGTAGAATTCATTTGTAGCAATAAACTACAAGTAATTCCCCCTAGAAAAAGCAAAGGTTATAACAAAAAACTTAAATTTGCGACTTACGAATTGCTATTTGAAAATAAGAGCAATTTACCTCAGCAAGTCAATCTTAAAATTTCCGAAAAAGACCAGAAACAATGCAGTTTAGTTATTCCTGATGGAATAAAACTTGCTCCAGGTGAAACCAAACCAATGTACTTAGTAGCTAAAAAGAAACGACACTTATTAGGACTAAAAAAACGAATATTATTTGAAGTATCACCGATTTTAACTAATCCTGAAACAGAAGAATTTAGTAGCGATATTCGTCCTCACCCTAACAGCCAAGTTTTAGAATTACAAATTTTACCGATCGTTCCTTTTGTACTTCAATTGATTGGAATATTTTTATTGTTATTACTGCTTTGGCTGCTGAGATATTTGAATCCACCAATTTATCATGAAGGTCCCGTCAACTCCGTGCGTTTAATTGGGATTGCAGGTACAGTAATTAGCGGTTCTAGCGATCAAACAATTCGCCGTTGGCAAGTGGACAATAGTCTTTTACAAAATAGTAGCGGTTTAGGATATCAAGGTATTGTAAACGAACAAGAAAAAACTAAAAAAGCGGTGCGTGTCATTACTCAAAGACCAAAACCAGATTATATAGTTGCAGCCGGTTTGGAAACAGGAGAAATTCAACTTTGGGATGTTTCATCAAGACAAACAAAAACACCTTTATTCAAACCAAATCATAAAAACGATCGCGTTTTCGACCTAGACTTTACTTCCGATTCTCGCTATTTGTTCAGTGCTCATGGTAGCGGTTATATTCGGCAATGGAACGTGGATACAGAAAAGATAAAAGATGAAGCTGAACTGAAATTTACAGCTTTAACTTTAGGCGTGAGTGAAGGTTTAAATCAGCCAGGTAGCCTTGTTGTTGTAGCAGGACGATTTAACAAATTAGCTTTTTGGGATTGGGTTAATAGAAAAATATACAACCTACAATATGATTGGCTTGATTGGAAACAAGACAATGAATTTGATCCAGTTATCGGTCAGCATCATTACATAACCAGTTTGACAATAACTGAAGCAAATAAAAATATTGTTCAAACATCTAAAGCGAAAAATTTCTTAGTAACTGCTGATAATAAAGGCTACATTACTCTGTGGAACATGGATATAATACGCCAATGTATTGTTGATAATCAGAACGACTTGAACGGAGATAACGATCGCAAGCCAGAAAAAGATGCTTTCGGAAATGTTTTTCAAAGGTTAGAATGTAGCAATGCTAAACTTGCACAATGGCGTAATGGAGATAAAAATTATCCCATTCAACCTGTCCGTTCGGTAGCAATTACCCAAAATGGTTGCTACCTAGCAAGTGCGGGAGATGATGGTAGGGTGATGCTCTGGTCGATCGATGAAATTATGCGATCGCCTAAATACCAAACAGGGAAAATCATTGCTAATTTCCCTGATATAAAACTCAACAGCGTTGACATAAAAGCCATAAATGATGACTTATTTATTACTACGGGTGACGACAACTACCGAGTGAGATTATACCGGGAAAAGGTAAAAGACAATGCAAGTTGCAAATAACCCTCTTTTTATAGAAGATAAATCTTCAGGTGCGAACGAAGTTAAACGGGGAACTACGACTAAACGTCGCGTCGCTGTGAAAAATTTGGGCGATAAAAAAGCGGATATTGATATTTGGATTGCGGCTACTGATGAAAAATCTGAGCCTCTACTTTCCTGGTGTGTTTTTAACGAATCAAATCCTTTAAAATTGGAGCCAAAAGAAAGCAAAGAAGTAATTTTAACTTTTGAAGTACCTCAGCAAGCAACACCAGATTTGTACAATTATGAAATTCTTATAGAGGCTCAATCTCAATACCCAGACAAAGTTTTTCGCCGTCCCCAACAACTCCGAGTTTTGCGATCAGATCAAGATGCTGAATGGGGAAGCGAACCAACATTTACTTTACAACCTTTCACCAACTCTGCTAATCCTTATCTACTCAAAGCAGGAGAACAGTTAAATATAAAAGTTATCGTGGAAAATCGCTCTAAAAGAGTCGATCGCTTTTATTTAACTTGTCCAGAATTAACACCAGATTGGTTTACTGTTCACTACCCAGAAAGTCGCTTAGAACTATCTGGTTTAGTAAAAGAAACCGATGGTTTAGAACTTCTGCCAAATAGTACAGGTGAAATCACTTTATTTTTACATCCACCACAATATACTTTAGCAGGCAATTACTTTCCTACCATTCGTCTCATATCTAGCAATAAAGAAGATTTAGTATTGCTAGATGTGGTTTATTTGCAAATTCTTCCCGACGAAAGTTTGAAAGTAGAACTAAATCCCCTCTTACTGAAAATCCCATCTCAACCAGGTATATTTGAAGTTAAGTTATTTAACCAAGGAAATATTAGACGCGAAATTGTAATTTTTGCCAGCGATCGCGAAGAAATCTTCACCTATATTCCTGAAATTTCCCCAGTAGAACTATTACCAGGGTACGTTAACAATATTCCTTTAAAAGTGCAACCTCGCAAGTGGTGGAATCGACCGCTTTGGGGGAAAGCAAAGGAATTTAATTTTAACCTTGAACTGGAAAATCACAGGTTATTAGTACTACCTGAAACCGCCAAACCACCAGCCTTACCTAAAGAATTAGTTCAAGGAAAATTAATCTGGGAACCGCGTCCTTGGTGGCAATTTTTGCTGCCACTTTTCCTGCTAATACTGTTAGCTTTGGGAATAATCTCGATCGGTGCATTTCTCTTATGGCAACAAATGTTAGTCAAACCGAAAATTGACACACTTAAACCTGTTAGTAATATTTATGCAGAAATTAATAAACAACCAGTAAGTTTAAATTTTCAAATTAGTAATTGGCAGTTCATAAATTGGAAATTCCAAAATACTAACAGACTTAAAAGCATCAAAATTATTCCCCAAAGCGGTGAAGGAGTAGGCGAAATCATTAGTTATGAATACAATGAATTGAAAAAATTGTGTCCAGAATCTCCGAAAGGTGATCTTAACTGTACTGTACCAACAAAGACCACCACAGCAGGTGCTTATACCTTTAAAGTAGAACTTTATTCACCAGGACAAAATCAACATTCTGACTCTAAAGAGACGGATACTGTAACCATTAAGGCTATAGCTAAACCGAAAATTATTAATCTATTCGCCAGCAAAAAGACTTATCAAGAAGCATTGAAAGAGCGAGTTATTCTTAATTGGAGAATAGCTAACGCCAACCAACTAAAAACTCTAACATTAACTCAACAAGGAGGTAACGAACCACCAGTTAAAAAGACTTTTATTAAATGTATTCCTCAAGAATTTCAACCTCAAAATTTACAGCTACAACCAAATTCCCAAGATATCCTAATTTGTCAAGGAGTGGCTACAGAGGCTACAAAAGCAGGGAGTTACACTTTCAAGCTCGAAGCATTTTCTCAACAAGACCAAACTCAACCTTCCGACTCTAAAGAGACGGATACTGTAACGATTAAGCCTATAGCTACACCGAAAATTATTAATCTATCCGCCAGCAAAAAGACTTATCAAGAAGCATTGAAAGAGCGAGTTATTCTTAATTGGATAATAGCTAACGCCAGCCAACTAAAAACTCTAACCTTAACTCAACAAGGAGGTAAAGAACCACCAGTTAAAAAAACTTTTATTAAATGTATTCCTCAAGAATTTCAACCTCAAAATTTGCAGCTACAACCTAATGTTAACAATTTCCAAGATATCCTAATTTGTCAAGCAGTTGCTACAGACGCTACAAAAGCAGGAACTTACACTTTCAAACTCGAAGCATTTTCTCAACAAGACCAAACTCAACCCTCCGACTCTAAAGAAACTGATACTATTACGATTCGTCCAGCACCCCCCATTCCTCCTATCCCTATTCCAAAAATTGAAGAATTATCGTTAAATAAAACTAGCTATGAAGCAAAGGAACCAGTCCTTCTGAATTTAAAAATCAGTAATCCCAGCCAAATTAAAGAAGTAAAACTTATAGAACAGGGAAGTGATGGTTCAGTCACCAAAAATACTTTTGATTTAAGGCAATGTAATTTTCAAGAAACCTCATCTCAAAATCTTAAGCAAAATAATTCTGCTAAAATTGCACCAGTCAATAATTTATCTATTCTAAATTGCCAAAATATTCGGTTAACTCCAACTAAGGCAGGAAAGTATACTTTTAAATTTGAAGTATTTTCTAGAACCGATCAAAATCAACCTGCTCATGTTAAAGAAACTAACACTATTACGGTTAAACCCTTACCTGTCCCAAAAATCGCAGATTTATCCTCTACTCAGCCATTTTATGAAGCAGCTAAAAATGAGCAAATTCTCTTAAATTGGGAAATTACTAACGCCAGCAATATTAAAGAATTAACACTTGTAGGTTTGGCTTTAGATGGATCGATCGCAAGTCCCTTAAAACGTTACCCAATTAACAATCTACCTACTGGATGTACATTAACAACAAACTTAGTTTGTAAAAACGTGCCTACAGATGGTAGACAAAGTGGTGACTACGTTTTTAAACTAACAGTTATTCCCCAAGAAGAAGCACCAGAAACAGAAATTACTAAAAACACACCTACTATCAAAATCAAACCTATTCCCCCCAAACCTCCCAAACCTGCCACACCTGTTAATATTGTCTACTTTAAAGTTAATGGTCGAGATGTTAATCAAGAGGGAAAAATAATCTTTCCGATCAACAAAGAACGAAAACAAGCCAATGTGATTTTATCTTGGAAAGTAGAAGAAGGTGAAGATATTAAAGTTGAACTTTTAGGAAGTAATGTTCAACCTCAAGGAGATCTTTCTTATCCCTTAAGTAAACCTCCCAGCAGTCAAACAATCACCTTAAAAGTGAGGAATAAAGCTGGTGAGGAAAAAACCCAATCAGTTGTGATTGAAACAGTTGAACCAAGTAGTTCAACCAAACCTCAAACATCATCACCTGGAACAAGTTCACCCGGAATAGTTTCACCTGGAACCGGAGTTTCACCGGGAACAACTTCACCCGGAACGGCTTCACCTTCACCTTCCAATGTAGAGCAATTGCCACCCATTGAAGTACCACCATTACCGGATTGATGTTGGTTTAATTGAACTACAACCCCCTCAACTCTATATAGAGTCTGTTTTCAATAAGCAGGGAATTTTTCACCCTGGATTGAGCCGCGAAACCTTTTGCCTGCATTGGTTTGGGGGCGCTTGTCGCCCCCTGAACGAGATGACTAATGAATATCTAAATTGTCAACTGAAGCTCCTACAGAAATAAGAAAGTCATACAAGCTACCCGCAGCGGTACTGAAAGAACCAGATCGGGCAGATTGGAGATTGAGTTTAGTATGTAAGAACTCAAGACGATAAGCATTCCAAATTTCTGAGTAGTCAGCTGTTACCGTCCTTTCCCAACGTTCCAGTTTTTGCAGTCTACGTGAGGCTTCATCCTCGATATCCACCAAAGACATAGCCATCCACTTTTCAACCATAGGGTCAAGCCAGTCTTTAGCTGCATCAGTAACATTGGGCCGATCCTTGAGGTAACGAGCGATCGCCATCGACAGCGAACTGACAGCTTGTTCCCGGATCTCGGCGCGACAGGCAGCAGCACGCAACACACTCATGCGCTGTGCAGGGGCACCTTGCTTTAACTCCTCGGCAAGCTCTTCGTATACTACCTCAGCTAAGCGTCGAGGTTTAGGATGATAGGGTAAGCCAATCAGGTTCTGAGGAAGGATTTGCTCAATAAGAATTGCACGAGCCTCAGCGCGGTCTGTTTCGAGCAGACCCTTGACCAACAGGTCAGCCATATCCTTGTAGGAGGGAGGTAGGTCTCCTTCAGGCAAGGGGAGAATTTGAAGCATCGTTTTAGGCTCCTGGGCGATAGATTGAGCTTCCTTACTCGTGAGTTCGGAGATGTAGCTGGAAGGTTTACCAATGCTATAGCAACATATCGGCAAAGATAGCCACACACTACAGCAGAGCATTAGCATCAGCATATTTACCTTTCTTCATAAAACTAATCCAATTAGAAAAAGTATCTTTGCCCTTGGCATCGAGCGCTGTCTGTAGTTCGGCAACCTTGCCCTGGAAGTAAGCTCCAGCCAGCTTGTCTTTGCTAGATGCTCCGACGAGTTTCTCAATAGATTTGTGTTGATCTGTGTAGAATTTTCCGCGCTTGATTTTCTGCTCTGTACAAATCAACCGAGTGAAGTACTCAGTTGTTCCTTCGTTGGCGTTGAAGCCCACCTTTGATTTGTAGCTATCATTTGAAAAAAGGTGGATAGATTCGTGAATCGCAGTACCAGCTTCACCCCGCTCCTGATGGATATGGATCTCCGTGCCATCCCGGAAGGCATTGATTTTTGGTTCCTCTTTTTTTGCTTCCTTCTTGGTGTAAAAAGTTCCTGTGTCGGGGTTATTACGTGCCATTAAATACTTCACACACTCCTTGACAAAATCCTCTGGGGTATGGATATGAACGTGGCCTTCGGCTTGAGTACCAGCTTTAAACTTGTCTTCGACGTACTTCTTGATAAAGGGGCTGGCTTTTAGGTAGGTGTCCACCTGCTTGCCTGTAGTGTGTTTGACTTTTCGTTTTTCTTGCTTCTTGACCTTGGGATATAGGTTGTTCTTAATGTGGAGGTAAGCATCAATGTAAGTTTGCTTCTGCTTTGGATCTGAGACACCATTGATGGCCTTACCGTTCATTTCTGGATAAGCCATCCAGAAGGCTTCATTCAACAGATCGTCTTTGGTTTTCTTCTTTTCGATAACCTGGCTCATTCCCTGTTCAAGCACCGCGTTTGCCAATCCCATGCGGACAATTTCAAAGGAAGTGTCAGGATAACGCTGCACCCAAGCCTGATCGCCCATGCCAATATTTACGGGCTGAACATCTTGCTGTGGCAATTTGGCCTGAAGTTGCGCTCCTCCAGTTTGCTGCAACACATGGGTCATCTCATGGGCTGTCAACTCATCGTTACCAGGAGATTTCCCTGCGCCATAGTAAATATCGCTACCGTGAGCGAAAGCTTGAGCGCCTAATTCCTTGTTCATTTGAACTGCTGCACCGTCAGTATGCACTCGCACACCGCTAAAGTCGGCACCAAAGCGGGGTTCCATGAAGGCTCTCACCTCATCCGGCAAAGGGCTTCCACCTCCCTTACTTCCATTCAACTGACTCTCTAAATTGCTGTTATTTGAAGACTTTCCCTCTGACTCAGCCTTAGCTTGCACCTCTTCTTCTTGCGGTTCTTCTGCTGCTGTTTCTCTTTGAATAGTATTACCTGAGAGTGCTTTAGCTTGCACCTCTTCTTCTTGCGGTTCTTCTGCTGCTGTTTCTCTTTGCACCAGTGGCGTAACTGTAGCTGCTAAAGGCTTTGTTTGTACTTTTTCTTCTTTTTTTTCTTCTGGAAGTGCTTCTCGCTGAATTGGTTCCTCATTTTCCGGTGCAGGCATGGTCATCACCTTAGTTGCCACGCTGTCTGCTTGTTGCTCGTACTTATCTCCTGGTGCGCCTACACTCAGTTTTGCTTGCACTGGTGTTGGGGCATCAGGAAATAACTTCATTTGCAATAAGTTGAAGCCAGCGTCAGGAGCTATTTTTGATTGTACTGTTTCGTCTGGTTTTGCATCGTGAACTGGGTCGCTGAAAGGTCGCTGCCAGGAAGTTGCTTTCTGTGCAGGTGGAGAATAAGAACTGGATACAGGTTTTTTCTGGATTTGCGATCGCATACTCATTTCCCACCCCTGCACTTAACCTAGAGTTCGGTAATTTTTTCCATTTTTACATATTTATAATCTTTTGATTTATTCTAAATAATTCTTAACTTGACTGATATCAAAAAATGTTATAAAAAAAATTTTAACTTTGAGGTAGAGACTCTGCCTCACAGGATACAAAATCTGAGTTATAACCAACCTTTTACTTCTGCATCAGTTAAAGCTCTTTCCAATTTCATATATTCACTCTTGGTGGCTTCTAATAAATGTTTCATCATCACAGGTTCACCGCTATCAGCAGCAATAAAAGCTGCATTCAACGCAATATTGCGAATATTTCCCCCTGCAACATTTAACCGCGCTAACTTGTTAAAATCTAAACTTTCAGTAGGTGTATTTTTGGGGAAAATGCGCCGCCAAATTTCGGTTCTTTGTTGTGCGTCGGGGAAAGGATATTTAACTACAAATCGGATTCTTCGTAGAAAAGCTGTATCGATCGCATCTTTCAAATTAGTAGTTAAAATCGCCAAACCTTGATAAGCTTCCATACGTTGCAACAGATAACTTACTTCCATATTTGCATAGCGATCGTGACTATCTTTCACATCGGAACGTTTGCCAAA
This sequence comes from Floridaenema aerugineum BLCC-F46, assembly GCF_041929345.1. NCBI lineage: Bacteria > Bacillati > Cyanobacteriota > Cyanophyceae > Aerosakkonematales > Aerosakkonemataceae > Floridanema > Floridanema aerugineum. The sequence continues at coordinate 50,909 of NZ_JBHFNQ010000086.1, read as the reverse complement.
TATAGCATCTGCTTCATCAAATAATAATATAGTTGCCCCGCCTTCTGCGGCATCAAATACTCGCCGTAAATTCTTCTCTGTTTCTCCAATATACTTACTAACTACAGAACTTAAATCAATGCGATAAAGGTCTAATTGCAAAACTCCCGCTAAAACTTCTGCGGACATAGTTTTACCAGTACCGCTAGACCCTGCAAATAAAGCACTAATTCCTAATCCTCTTGCTCCCTTTTTGCCAAACCCCCATTGTTCGTAAACTTTGGTACGCTGGCGTAAATGAGCAGCTATTTCTCGTAACACTTGTAATGGCGCTTCTGGTAATACTAAATCATCCCAAGTGGCAGCAGGTTCAATGCGTTGCGCTAGTTCGTCTAAATGAGGACGAGCTTGAGTGCGACACATATTCCATAAAGAATTGGTTATTTTATTTTCGTTACTTTCTAGTTGAGTTTTAGCTTCAACACAAACTGCATAAATACTGGGAGCGCTGAGATTAAATTCAGATGTTAATATTTCTACTTGTCCGTTTAAACTGAGTGCGATGTCCCCCAAAGCGTTTTCCCAAATGGCTATTTGTTCTTGTTTAGTGGGTTTTGCTACTTCAAAAGTGATGAATGGACGTAAACCTGCACGACGACGATCGCGACTAGTAATCATCAATGGCGTGTTAATATTCTCTATCATCTGAACCAATGTGTTTTCTTTAGCTCGATCGTTGCCATCCCATTCGTCACAATCTAACAATAAAACACTTCTATTTAATTGTGCTTCTCGTTGCCAAAGTAACATCAGATTGTAAAAATCAGTGGAAATATTTGGAATTGCATTGGCAGATATTACTGCTATTTTTATTCCTGAGATGTTACAAGCAAGTTGAGCGATCGCTCTTTTACTCGCTACTTCTTCGCCAATTAATTGTAAAATTGGAGAACTAGCAACGGAATTGTTTAATATACCAGCTAACTTTTCGGCTATTTCTTGTTGCGATGGAACCAAATATTCATTAGCTGATAAAGGTTCGATTATCCCTCTTAGGCGATCGTCCAGGTAATCTACTCCTACTAAATAATGCAATATTCGCTCATCAATTCGCAACGGGCTAGTCATCAGCGTTTTACCACCGCCAACTTCAATCAGTCGCCAGCGGCGTAACGGACTGTGCGGCGCGATCGCACTCCAATGTGCTTGCGGTAAAGCCAACATTGCTAAACTAAAAGTAGGATAGCTTAATTGCGTATCTCCTTGAGCATTAGCGCACAAACTGGCAAAACTCGCATCTAATTCCATGCCAGCGCACAATAACAGCACATTTCGCTCAAAATCCGATAAACTAAATTTACTGCACAGCTGCTCTAACGCAAACGAAGCTTCGGGCACACACGCAGGTGCGCCCCTACTTCCCTGCTCTCCTGTTCCCCCGCTTCGCGCTTGTAACGCTTGACGCACCAAGTTTAAAGTTGTAGAAAGGTAGTTCCAGTTAGCTGCTTGCCAATTAATATTTGCTGTAACATTCATGGAATCACCACCTTTGGGCCGATATACTGCTCGTAAGTTGAACTTTCTCGCTCGGTATCCACTCGCAAAAGACTTTCTGCACCATCCACTTGCACCCGCACTAAATATTCTCCTGGTTTAACATCTGAAATTGCAAACACAATTAAGTTGGTATTAGTATTGCGGGGTTTGGCTGTAAAGATATAAGCTGCTGGGATGAGGAGCGATCGCTCATTTAAAAACAATAACACTCTCTGCTCTCTACCAACAGTTAAATCAATTTCTAGTCTCAGTTCTGCTGAGTACAATTCATCCCCATTATCCATTGCTTGCAAAACTTCTACATCTGATGTAATTGTCGGACATAACACAAATGCTACTACATTAGATCCGACAGCGCGATCAGGTTCATAAGATTTACGTTTTGGTATTGGATGTAACACTTGCAAACTCTGTACACCAGGCCGTAAACTACCATATTCTTCAGTTGATAGAGTTGCCAAATCTAACCGAATTTCGCTTTCTGAAAGCTTTTGCGGTGTTAATTTAGCATCGCCAATCCTAACCTGAGTCAGTTCTCCCCGTAGTTGTTTGCCACGAATAATTAAGGTGTTATTGGCTACTATTGGCTGATTGACTCCGGCTTCTGTAGTGACTTGCTCGATCGCAGGTTGATTAGGCGTAGTGTAATAATCGATACTGCGAATTGGTAACGATCTGCTGCTAGTTCTTTGACCTTCAATCAATACTGTACTACCTTGGCAAGCAAAGGAAAGCACATAAGGACATTGAAAAAATACAGACCAAATTTTTGATAAATCTTCCGTTGTCATTGGTGTAGGAACAATTGTCACTCGCTCTACTTGTTCGGCAAGGCTAGAATCAGTCAAAAAGCTAAAAGTCGGATTATTGATTGTCTCGCGAATCATTTCTGCGGTTAAGATTGGTTGGTCAACAATAGTTCTGACTGCGCTACCTAACAAACGTTGAGGCTCTAACTCTACCTCGTTGCCGTAAAAAGTCATGATGTAGTAAAGGTCTAACCCAGCTTGTGCTTGCTTGATTAAATCTCCTTTGGGGCGACGGGTGCGTAAGTCGGCATTCCGCCAAGCGGGATTGGGGGTAGCTTGGTATAAATATACGTTAACTCCTACTTCTGGAGTCCCACTTCCTGAAGCGTCAGGGCGGACTGTGGTGACTCTAGCGCCAGGAACATCAATTTGGACAGCAGCTTGCAGGATTCTTTGCAGAGTTGCTGTAACAGTAGCGATCGCTAAATAATTACTCATAATATTTCATTTTTACTTCCATTTCTCACTGTCAACCGCTAAACTGAGATCTTGCACTCCAGAGCAGAGCCTCAATTATTCGTTCCCTAGTTGAACCTGGAAACGAGGATCTCGGAGGTTCCACCTCCTTTGAGTACAAGATCTGAGTAAATAAAATTTTTATTAAAAAAATCACTTTTGTCCTGATAAAAAGAAAGATTTGCGATCGACACATCAATTTTTTTAATTGTACTTAAGTAGAAAAAGGTTCTATTTACTACACAAAATTTAACATTGACATTAGCTATTTTTCAGGGAATTTTAACTTAAATATATAATGACACTGAATTATTTTTGGGTTAGATTAAGGTTCTAAACTCAGATTTCCAAATATCCCCGTACTCAGCCTAATTCCCAATGTAAGGAAAATTATCTATGGCGAGACTAGATTACTTTGCCCCTGGCGTATATGTCGAAGAAATTGACAGGGGTAGTCGTCCAATCGAAGGTGTACAGACTAATATAGCTGGCTTTATCGGCTTTACCGAAGCAATACGTAACGGTGCCGAACTCGGCAAGCCAATGTTAATCACCAGTTGGAATCAGTACATGGAATACTTTGCCAGGGAAAATTCCGATGGTTTCACAGATTTTCATGCTTATCTACCCTTTGCTGTCAATGGCTGGTTCTTAAACGGAGGAGCTAGGTGTTGGGTAGTTAGTATTGGCACTTCTCTGCCCAAAACAGCTGAGGAAACAATTCAACCTGGTACGGAATCAACTGCTCTGACAGTAAAAACTAACGGTAAGCGGGAATCTTTGCAATTTATCCTCAAACCAGAAGAAGCCGAAAATGGGGCTGTTAGTGTAGAAATTCAGGCTTCCGAGCCTAAATCTGACCCAGAAGACCCAAATGTTCCCGCACCCGTACCAGCAGAATTTTTCTCTGTAGTTATCAAACGCGATGGGGAAGAATTGGAAAGGCACGAACACCTGACAATGGATCGGGAAGTTCAGCCAGATGTGGGAGATTATGTAGTTACCAAGCTGGAAGAATCCCAGTACGTAATTATAACAGACTTAACGCAAAAAGGTCTTCCTTTAGCTCGACGACCCCAAGATGGTCAGTTTGAAGTCAGTCCTCCCCCAACTTTACCTACTCAAGAAAATTTAGCCCGATATGTGCAGGGGGTGCGGGACGATCGCAGCGGTATCCAAGGACTCTTCGAGATTGACGAAGTAACAATGGTAGCTTGTCCTGACTTAATGCGGGCTTATCAAGCAGGCTTACTCAACGAGGATCAAGTTCACGGTTTAATGGAGTTGATGGTGAGTCTGTGTGAAAATTCTGCTCCCAATCCTCCAAATCGCATGGTAGTTTTGGATACGCCGCCCGATCGCATTAAACCCCAACAAGTAGTTAATTGGCTGGATAACGACTTCAACCGTCGCTCCATGTTCGCCGCACTCTACTATCCTTGGATTAAAGTACCCAATCCCCGCAATGCTGGCAAGCCGATTTTAGTACCTCCTTGCGGTCACATGATGGGAGTTTGGTCACGTACAGATGAAACGCGGGGTGTCTACAAAGCACCAGCTAACGAAACTCCACGCGGCGTAATTGGATTATCCTACGATTGCAACTTCCGGGAACAAGAATTATTGAACCCCAAAGGCATTAATTGTATTCGCACTTTCCCGAATCGAGGCATTAAAATTTGGGGAGCTAGAACTTTAGTAGAACCAGAAAAAACTGAGTGGCGTTATATTAGCGTTCGCCGCTTGATGAGTTATATTGAAAAGTCGATCGAACTCGGCACACAATGGGTAGTATTCGAGCCAAACGATCAAGATTTGTGGGCAAGAGTTCGTCGTACTGTCAGCAACTTTTTAGAACGACTTTGGCGAGAAGGAGCTTTGTTTGGAGCATCGTCCGAACAAGCATTTTATGTTAAGTGCGATGAAACTCTTAACACTCCTGACACAATGATTTTAGGTCGATTGTATATCGAAGTAGGAGTTTGTCCAGTTCGACCAGCTGAATTTGTGATCTTCCGCATCAGTCAGTGGAGTGGACAAGACGAACAATAACAGTTTTTTCCAAACAATAGTTAATAGCAAGGAGATTGAATAATGGCAGATGAATTACTAGTCAGTTGTAGATTTTACTTTGAAGCTGACGGTGTAACAGATAAACAAATTCTCGAAGTTTCCGGTTTAAGCGCGGAAAACCCAGCCGCAGGCGGTGACAAAGTTTTAGGTTCCGGTAAAAACGCCATGAACTTACGTCAAGCTGCGCCTACCAGAGTCAAATTTACACCCGTTACAGTCAAAGTTGTAGCTACCACAAATAAAGACCTTTATAAATGGTATGAAGACTGCAATAAAAACGACGGTGGTAAATCAGATTGGTCATCAAATCGTAAAGCTGCTTCGGTGACAGTTTACGATCAAGCAGGAGACATGAAAGCACGTTGGGAACTGCTAAATGCTTACCCGACAAAGTATGAAGGGCCAAAGCTAGAAGCAGGAGCAAACGACGTGGCTAACGAAACTTTAACCTTAGTTCATGAAGGTATCAAACGAGTGCAATAGCAATGGAAATAGGTCTGGGGAATAAACAATTTTAGGATGGAAAATTCCCCTTTCCAATTACCAATTACCAAGAAGATAAAATGGCAAATTTAATTAATGACTTTCCCGAAATTCTCACAAATTGTCGTTTTTACATAGAACTAAAACTGGATGGTAGCACCGATCCTGTAGATGCCTATTTTCTTGAATGTAAAGGCTTTAAGCGCAATCAAGATGTGGTAGAAGTTTGTGAGGTAACGCCTGGGAGATGGGGGGAGGCTAAATCAGGTCAGGTCGTTCGCACAAAGGTTCCCGGAAATGTTAAAACTAACAATATAACTTTGCGTCGAGGTATGACTAAATCCTCAACTTTATGGCAATGGTTTAATGCTGTTGAAGAAGGAAATTGGGCTAAACAACGTCGAGATGGTTCTTTAACTATTTACGATCAAGCTGGCAATCCCCAAGCAATATTTCAATTTCAAGGTGCTTGGCCTATTAGTTACATTGCTTCGGATTTGAATTCTAGCGGTGGGGAATTGCAAATTGAAGAAATGGAAGTAGCTGTTGAAGTATTTACACGGGATAAGTAACTTTAGATGTTTCAAACAGAATTTGAGTTTACTTTACCCAAAGGATACCTTGATTCGGAGGGAAATTTGCACCGTAAAGGTGTAATGCGTTTAGCAAGAGCAATAGATGAAATTGTTCCTTTGCGTGACCCTCGTGTGAAATCAAATCCTGCTTATGCTACGGTAATAATTCTTTCTCGCGTAATTACTAAATTAGGGGCATTAGAAGAAGTTACTCCAGCAACAATTGAGGATCTTTTTGCTTGCGATCTTAACTATCTTCATCAGTTTTATCGGCAAATAAATGAATTAGAAGAGGAAAATGTAGAGTCGGATAAATCTACAAAACCCTCATAAATTAATGGGTAACGGAAAAAGATAATTACTAATGAGGAGGAATGAGGGTGAAGCTCGCCGATTTAGTTAATTCTGTAGGAATTCGAGTCAGGGAGGTGACAAATTTCGTTCGTTACCCGTTGGAAAATGCCTCCCGAATTGCCATGCGCCGCTTCCAAGATGTGTATGAAAATATAGAAGTTGGTCAGGATAAACAGAATCAAAATAAACAGATTTCAGGACAATCAACTAATGGGAAACAGTTAAATAGTCCAGTAATATTTAGGGAACCACAAGAGACAAGCGAACCCAGAGAAACTACAAATGCTATGAAAATAGCGATCGCAGAACGGTTAGCTAAAAGACAAACTTACCGTGTAGATATTGCCCCAATTTTACTAAAAAATCAAGAGATTCGCGGTGGTCGGCGAGGCAGATATCGAGTAGATAATCTACTTAAAGATGGGGAAAGGGTGCGGTTATATAATGGGGTGCAAATTGTTAATAATAAGCCAGTTATTATTAAGGAGTGTTTGTTACCCGATCGCGAATTCAATAAAAAAGAAGCTAAGGAACGTAAGGAAAAGTTTGAGCGGGTTGCTAGGGTAAATTTAAAGAATGGAGGCGGACAAGATTTTCGGTTGATTAGTCCTTGGGATGCGATCGCTTCTGGTAATGAAAAAATTTGCTATTTAATCTTTGAGCAAACTATTAGTAATAGCTCAACATTAAGAGATTATTTGGCAAATCACGGCGCAATGTCTGGTAAACAGGTGCGTCAAGTTCTCTATCAAGTATTGCAAACTCTTTGGTTTCTTCACAGTCAGAAATTGCGGTTTTCTGCGGATGAAGTACAGGAAGGTTTACCTCATGGTAATCTAACTTTGGATAGTTTGCTGATTGTGACGAGTAACCAGAATGCGATCAACGATCCCCAGTTTTTTATTTACGTATCAGACTTAGCTTTATGGGAAGATTTGTTTAAACCCCCTACTACTAAAATAGCCAATCATTCACCAGAAAAAGATTTACAAGACTTGGGATATATTAGTTTTTATCTAATATCAGGGGGAACTGTAGATGGTGTTTTTAGTCAACCCCTCGATCCAACAATTGAGCAACATTGGCCCCCTGTAAAAGATGTGCGTCTCAAAAGATTTATTCACCGTCTTTTAGGAATAGATAAGCGGTTTGCTAGTGCTTACGAAGCTCGTCAAGCACTGTTAGAATTACCACCAGAAGAAGAATTTGAGGAGCAAAATGCTGCATTAATAGAAACTTATGAAAAAGAAGAAAACAAGAATTGGCAATTTTTAAGAACGCTATTAATCGCTCTTGTGTTAGCATTATTGGCAGGTTTTTTAGGAAGAATTATTTGGCTGACATTGCGTAATTCAGACGAAATTCAATTACCTTTAATTGGTTCTTCTTCTCAAACTTGCTGTTTTGCTAAGGTGAATAAAGTTCCCAACGGAGAGGTTAGATACGCGACTGAAACTGACGGGACATGGAATTATATTCTTAATAATGCCAGCTTGAGTTCTTATACTAAAACCCTGGCACAAGAACTGAGAAATCGGGAACCGAGATTACAAAATTATACACAGAGTAATTCAACAGGGGATTTAATCGAGGATGTGCGATCGGGAGCAGTAGATTTTGCACTCACAACTTATGTCGATAAATTACCCAATGACTTGCAGCAGCAAGTAGTCGCCTACGATGGATTACTGGTTTTTGTAGCTTTTAGCAATAGCAAAAGAAAGGAAAATATTCCCAATACTTTAGATGGAAAAATTACTTTAGAGCAATTGCGAGAAATTTACAAAAAAGGTGAAATTTCTAACTGGTCGCCACCCAAAGAATTTAATAAAATTAAACTTTATCTACCAATTGATAATCCAACAACAATCAAACTAATCGATAAGTTATTGACTGAAGGTGAGTCATCGCCAGAATTAGAACAATTGAAACAGAGAAATAGAAATGAAGAAAAGCAAATTAAAGAGAAGAGAATTTTTGAGAAAAATTTGGAAATCGATAAACGCTATTCAATAGGATCTTGGAGGTGGAGACAAGAAATTGCCGCAATAACTCAAAAAGTGAACGATCGCAAAAATGATGAAGCTTATATATTGGAGCAAATTTTAAATGACTTTGAGAATAAGAAAACAGTGGGCATAGGTTTTGGTCTACTCAGCAGAATTTTCGGTCAATGTTCAGTTTATCCTTTAGCAGTGGGAACAAAAGGTCAGGAAATTCAACCGTTAGTTCAACAAATACAAAATAATGTCCAACCCATAGAACCAACAACAGACTTGTGTAATGATAAAGGAAGTTACTGGCCTAACGTTAAAGCTTTCGAGTCAGGAAGTTACCCTTTAATGTATAAGCTGGTAGTAATTTATCCTAAAGACAAAAATCGTTCTCAAGCAGGGAAAAAATTCGCTGAGTTACTAAAAACCGAAGAAGGTCAACTTTTATTACTGGAAGCTGGATTGGTACCATTAGAAAGTAGTTTAATAGATAAAAGATGAATAAAAGTAACAAGTCAGAAATTTCTCAATTAGTCGAAAAAGTGATGCTCGATCCGATATTACTAAGGAGATTGAGCAACCGAGTTTATGAATTGATGTTAGAAGATTTACGCAATCAACGCGATCGCTCTTGCAACTATAAGGGGTTACTTTAATGTCTAAAAATGGTGTAATTACTCACGAACTCAACTACGTAACAGCAAATCGCTTTTATGTAGAAATGGAAAGTAATATTACTGCGTCTTTCAGTGAGTGTTCAGGTTTAGGAGTAAAAATCAAACGTGAAGCTTATTTTGAAGGCGGCGTTAACGATCAACAGCGAATAATATTAGGTCAAGCTGAATATACAGATGTCACGCTAAAACGTGGTATAACTGACGATTTTGTATTTTGGGATTGGGTAACAAATATCTTGAGTGGTTCTAAAAAAGAACGTCGAAACGTAAATATTTTATTGTTTAATCAAGCAGGGGAAACTATGCAATGTTGGACTCTGCTTGCTGCTGTTCCCGTTGGGTGGAAAGCACCAGCATTACAAGCAAATTCCAACACAGTTGCGATCGAAGAATTAACCCTAGCTTATGAAGGATTAAAGATAGCTAAATCTCAAGGTGGAGGTGCGACTAAACTTAATTCAGGTCGCCACGCTTCAGGATATTTCCTCTAAATAATACGGAGAAAATAACCCATGTCTTTAAAACCTCTTGGTTTGCAAAACCCTTTACTTTCACCTAGTTCTTTAGGAGCAGGTTTTCAACCATTACAACCGTTGCGTCCTTTGGGTCAGAATTTAGAACCATTAGGTCAGTTTCTCCAATTTTCATTGTTAGAAAGTTCCTATCTTAGTGAAGATATCGATATGGGAAATTGGGGAAATGAAAATTTCCCATATTTAGCTAATAGTCCTTCTGAGACTCAATTTACTGAATCTGCTAAAATTGGCGATCGCATCCCATCTACAAAATCAAACTCCCCAGAATCATCAAAGGAAAATTTTCCCCAAACAACTGTTAGGCGATCGGAAACCAACGAAAATCAACAATCAAATCCTAATTTACCAGCAACTTCTTTAGAAAGTTCAACAGAAAATATAGCTAATATTAAACCTTTAGGATTATCGAAACCTTTAGTTCAACAGTCAGATTTTATTATTTCTCCTTCTGTAGCTGAATCATTAGAAAAACAGCAAACAAATATTGAAGAAATATCCAATAGAGAAGTAGTGAGAGGAAGTTGGCAAAATTTGGATGTGAGTGATGATGCTGGGAATGATGTGAATGATGCGAATGATGTGAATGATGTGCGATCGTCCTCAACTTTGCCATCAAACCCTCTAGTAATTCAACCTAATTTAGAAACCGAAATTCCTGCTACACCAGCGAAAATTCAAAATACAATAGCGCCATCTATAGAACCTACTTCAGACAACAGTTTTAGTTTAGAAACAACAACCAATTTAACAGCATCAACAACCGAAGATGAAACACCTAATTCACAAACATTTGCCGAAAATCAGGAAAACATTTCTCTGACATCTCCAAGAACTAACCAATCAGTCAACGAAGATGCAACTTCCCCATCAAATCTGGTTTCACCCTCATTAGAAACAACAACCAATCTAACAACATCAACCACCGAAAATGTAACGCCTCATTCACAAACATCTGCCGAAAATCAAGAAAACATTCCCCTGACATCTCCCACCGCTAACCAATCAGTCAACGAAGCGGTAACTTCACCATCAAATCTGGTTTCACCCCAATTAGAAACAACAACCAATTTAACAGTAACAAATCCAGAAGATGAAACGCCTCATTCAGAAAAATTTGCCGAAAATCAAGAAAATATTTCTCTGACATCTCCCACCACTAACCAATCAGTCAACGAAGCGGTAACTTCACCATCAAATCTGGTTTCACCTCAATTAGAAACAGCAACCAATTTAACAACATCAACCACCGAAAATGTAATACCTAATTCCCAAACATTTGCCGAAAATCAAGAACACATTTCCCTGACATCCTCAACAACCAACGAACAGATAACTTCGCCATCAAATCTGGTTTCACCCAAGTTAGAAACAGCAACCAATTTAACAACATCAACCACCGAAGATGAAACATCTCATTCAGAAACATTGGGAGAAAATGAGGAAACCAATAATGCTTTACCCAACGTAGAACTATTAAACCAAACAAGTAACCAAGAAATCGTATCTGCATCAGACATATCTCAACAGCCAGATATTATTCAACCACGCTTAGAAAATCAAAACTTAATCACTCTTAAACCTTTAGGTTTGGAAAAACCTCTAACTGAACGATCGAATTTTTTAACCTCTAAATTAATAGAAGATTTTATAAATAACTCACCAGTTACTTCCCAAGAAATACCTAAAGTATCTAGTAGTTTTCCTGTCAATAACACAAAAGATTCAGAGGATAAATCACCTAACATTTCCCGTTCAACAGAAGCAATATCTACTGAAATTACCTCAAAACCTACTAACAATATACCTGATTCATGGGCAAACATTTCAGAATTAATCGGTGAAAATACAGATGATAATAGCGAAAATTTGCCACCTCTCAACCCTTTAGGTTATGGCAAACCTCTCAGCAACACAAATAAGTTTATATTACCAAAATTGAACCTAACTTCTGAAACAAGAGAACAGCCTAATAATACTCAAGAAAGTTCGCCAACAGAGAATTTTAACTTTGCTAACGATGTCCCAAATTCCTGGTCAAACATATCTGAATTATTAGGCGAAAATTTTCTAACAACACCAGATAGCAACTTGACAGAAGATGAATTTGCACTTGAAACAGATGAACCATACTATACCCTTTCTTCCACCAATATTTCTAACTCTGATTATTCTGAGAGTGCCAATACTTCCCTATCAGCAGATCGTCAAAAAACTAACCAACAGCTAACAACAAACATTTACAGCAAAGATTCCTCTATCTCTGAAGAACAATTAGAAATTCTTGCCCAAAAAGTTTACACTTTATTGCGACAGAGGTTAGAAATAGAACAGGAGCGTTATGGTAAAAGCTGCGTAGGTTATCCAATTTGGTTAGGCAATATTACCTCATCATTTGGAACTTCTGCTAAAGTTAAATTAGCTCAAAAATCAACACCTCGATCGCGCACAGCAGACGAAACTGGTGAACTTTCCGCAGTCGATAATAAATTACAGACTCTTACCAGAGAAGTCTATTATTTAATTCGACAGAGGCTAGAGATAGAAAAAGAGCGTCAAGGACGCTATTATGCAGGACGATTAAACAGGTAAAATTTAGACAATTTTTTTAGGAAAATGTATGTTACCAACCAAAACAGCACCAATATCAGATAAATCCGGTAATCTCGTCAAAGCGATATTGATATCAAATGATGGTGTACCAGCGATCGAATTTATGTTTAACCCCAGCGAATTAGTTTTTGAGGGTGTAGTTGAAACCGCCGAAAGTCCCGGAGCACGCACCCAAGAAAAAGGACAACCTAAAGTTAGTTTTTCTCATGTCAAAGCCTACAAAGTTACAATTAATAAAATTTTATTCGACACTTATGAAGAAGGAGAAGATGTTGTTAATAAATACATCAATAGTTTCCGAACAGCAGTTGAATTTGTTAAAGGTAAAGAACGTCCACCCATTTATCAATTTATGTGGGGTAAACAAGTTTACTTGCGGCGTTGCTTTGTAGAAAAACTCAACTACAAACTAACCATGTTTTTGCCTGATGGAACACCAGTACGTGCTGTGATCGACAGCCTGACTCTTAAAGAAGCTGACGAACCAAAAGAAAATGGGCCACTAGGCGCTAAACCTCAAGCCAAAACTGATCGCCAAACAGATAGTATGAAAAATCGCAAATCATCACAAACAAACAATTCCCGACGTTCAATACCTAGTTAAACACCAAACAAAAAAAAACTAACAGCTTATGACCGGAGTTCATTACCGCGCCCTACCAACATTAGAAATAGATGGCAAAAAAGCGCCTCCTAACTTAATGGAGGATATTCTGGAAATATATGTAGAAGAAAGTCTGCATCAGCCAGCAATGTTTATTTTGGCAATTCAAAACGATTATTTTCCAGGTAGAGCCCAAGATCAAAAATGGCGCTATCAAGATTTATTACAAATTGGTAAACCCGTCAAAATTGGTTTTACTTCCAGTACCACCGAATCAAAAGACTATAACAAAAACAACGAAAATAACCTTATAGAAGCCGAAATTACCGGAATTGAAACCTTTTTTAGCGAAAAATCTCAAGCTCCAGTAATAGTTAAAGGTTACGATGTTAGTCATCGTTTACATCGAGGAAGGTACAACCGTTCTTTTCAAAACATGACAGATAGCGACATCGTGAAAAAAATCATTCAAGAAGTAGGCATAAAACCAGGTACAATTGATGCCAGTGGTGTCGCCCATGACTACGCTTTTCAAGAAAATCAAACTAATATGGAATTCATGCGACAACGAGCCGCTAGAATTGGATTTGAACTATTTGTAAAAGATAATAAATTAAACTTTCGTAAACCAAAAGCAGAATCAGAAAAAATCACCTTAAAATGGTTAACAGATTTGCACAGTTTCCGAATTCGAGTTAGTAGTTCCGAGCAAGTTAAATCCGTTGAAGTTCGAGCCTGGGATTACAGCGAAAAAAGAGCAGTTGTATCTACTAAAAACCAAGAACAAGTAATTACTAAAACTCAAAACGGCAAAGGCAGCGATACCAGCAATAAATTCAAAGGACAGCCGCCTACACCGAAAATGATTTTAGTAGATCAACCCCTCTTTAACCCCGAAGAAGCTGATACTATGGCACAAGCTTTATGTGATGAATTAGGAGGACAATTTATTTATGCCGATGCTAAAGCTGAGGGAAATACTCAAATTAGACCAGGGCGTGTAGTTCAATTAGAAGATATGGGACAGCACAGCGGCGAATACTACGTCACCGAAACTCGTCACTCCTACCAAGAGCGAGTTTACATCACAGAATTCTGTGTGCGCGGTTTGCGGGGAGGCAACCTTTTAACAACACTTTCTCCTCAATCTCATTTACAGCCAGGGCAAACTTTATTAGTAGGAATTGTCACCGATAATGAAGACCCAAAAGGTTGGGGACGAGTCAAAGTTAAGTTTCCTACACTAACAGAAGAACACGCTAGTAATTGGGCAAGAGTAGTAGCAATTGGCACCGGAAATCAGCGAGGATTTGATTGTTTACCAGAAATAAATGATGAAGTATTAGTAGCATTTGAACATGGCGATATTCATCGCCCTTATGTAATTGGCGCAGTTTGGAATGGCAAAGACGCACCACCAAATTCGGTAAAAGATAACGTTCAAGATGGCAAAGTGCGATTGCGGACATTTCAAACCCGTACCGGACACAAAATGCAGTTTGTAGAAGAAGATAAAAGCTCTAGTAAAGCTGGAGTTTATATTGAAACAAAAGGCGGTCACAAATTACGTATTAATGACAGTGAAAAATTTGTAGAAATTGAGACATCAGGAGGTCATAAATTACGATTGAATGACAGTGATGGTAGTATTACAATGAGTTCAACTGGCAGTATAAGAATACAAGCCCAAAGCAATATTGATATCACGGCTAATGGCATGATTAATGTCAGAGGTAGCATAATTAAACTTAACTAAAACTAAGGAAAATTTATTATGAGTAAACCAGCAGCTAGAATTACCGATCGTGTAGCCCACCCTCTCCCACCCGTCTTGACCGGAGGGCCTGGTAGCCCTACCGTACTAATAGGCGGTTTACCAGCTTGGCGAGGCATACCAGCAGCGGGAGCCGCAGTAATCTTATCAGCAAAAAAAGTCAGCGACGCAGCAATTACCGCAGCAGAATCAGCCACAGCCGCAGCCGCAGGCACGCCAGGACTGCCAGCAGCAAAAGCCGCTGAAGAAACCACAAAAACCACAGCCGCCGCCAGTATGAGCAGTACAATTACTACTAGTGCTGGTGGCGCAGACATTCATAATTGTGCTACTCCTTTACCTATCCCACCACACGGCCCAGGCGTTGTAATTGATGGTAGCAGGACGGTATTAATTAACGGGCTTCCTGCTTGTCGAATGGGAGATACTATTGTTGAAGCACTTGGCCCCCCAAATAAAATTGCAATGGGTTGTTCTACGGTACTGATTGGCGGATAAAAAAGTCTTCTTATACTAGAGAAAGCTGAGAGGAATTAGGCAATGAGCGACAGAGTACAAGTTCAGAAAAACTCATCTGCGCCATCTCAAATGGTATCATCGTCCCAATTTCAGGAACGACCTTTTAGTGATGAGAGATATCAAACTGTCGCTACTGCTGGAACTATTACAGCAGATTCGCCACCACAACCAAACACTATCCGTCCTAGTTTTAATTTGCTGAATATGCCAATATTTGCTCCTTCGTCAGAGGCGAATATGCAGCAAGGAAATATTCAGCGTCAGGAAGAAGAACAAAAGAAACTTCAGCCGCGAGAAAATTCTGATTTTGCTTCTCTAACAGGCAAAAAGGAAGATGATAAAAATCAAGAAGTTCAGTTAAAAGAAGAATCAGATAATCCTCTTCCCGGTGCAGAAGAAAAAGAGGAAAATCAAGAAGTTCAGTTAAAATCAGATAATTCTCTTCCTGTAGCAGAAGAGAAAGAAGAAAATCAAGAAGTTCAATTAAAAGAAGAGTCAGACAATACTCTTCCAGTTGCCGAAGAGAAAGAAGAAAATCAAGAAGTTCAATTAAAAGAAGAGTCAGATAATTCTTCTTCACCGGAAACGCTACAAGAAGACACTGAGTTAAAGCCGATTCAAACTAAACTTACTGTTGGTAAACCTGGGGATAAATACGAACACGAAGCTGATAGTATGGCGGCGAAAGTGATGGCTATGTCAGACTCAGCGATTCAGCGACAAACGGATAGTCAGACGGATGAACTAAAAGAGGAAAATCAGCCTTCTTTGCTAAGTAATTCTATTTCTCGGTTGGTGCAGCGTCAGACAGGAGAAGATTCTGAAGAGTTACAAATGAAGTTGGGATTACAACGATCGCCCAACAGCACAACCCAATCTTCAGCTAGCATAGAAAACCACCTCGCCAATAGCAAGGGGGGAGGTAGTCCGTTACCGGATGAAGTGCGATCGTTCATGGAACCCCGCTTTGGTGCAGATTTTAGCTCAGTCCGGGTGCATACCGACTCCACTGCCGTCCAAATGAACAAAGATTTGGGGGCGCAAGCATTTGCTCATGGTAGCGATATTTACTTCGGAGCAGGTAAATCTCCTGGGAAAAATGAGTTGACGGCGCACGAGTTGACTCACACCATCCAGCAAACGGGTGGCTTGCGGCTGAATAAGCAGGTGCAACGACAACCCAAGCCAGAGGAAGAGGAAAAAGAACCGCTTCAGGCTAAGGAAATTGCAGGTCATACCCCGGACATTTCTTTGTATAAAGAAACGCCTACTGAGTCTCAGTCGGAGGAAGAACAACCAGAAGCGCTTCAAGCCAAAGAACTTCCCGGACAAATCCCGGAAATTTCCCTCAATAAAGAAACGCCCACTGAGTCCCAGCCGGAGGAAGAACAACCAGAAGCTCTTCAAGCCAAGGAACTTCCCAGCTTAACCTTTGACAACAAGCCGATTCAAGCGAAATCATTAGAGGGAGGCTTCACGCCAAGTCCCCTATCGATTCAGCGTGGGATTGGGGATTGGATTTCAAAGGGGTGGAACAAAGGAAAGGAAATTGTCGGCGCAGGACTGGGAAAAGGGCGTGACTTATTAACAGGCGGACTTGACTGGGTAAAAAACAACATTATCCAACCTTTGATGCGATTGGCTTCAAGCGGGTGGAGCGCAGTAAAAGGCTTCGGCAGTCAGATTGCAAACGCATTTAAACAAGCCAATCCCAACATCTGGGATGTTTTCATACCGCAGCATCTTGTATTTCGCACAGCAACGAATTTAAGACGGCAACTCTTTGCTCAAGCGATTCAAGCAGAGCGGAGCCAACGGGCTAGAGCGGCTGCTAACATTCAAGGCTCTAGTCCGGCACCTGTGCAGGAACCCAGTCAGCTAGAACGGTTAGATGGACTGATGACCCAAGTGGAATCTGTTCCAGCAGCGGGCTTCGACATTGGTAAACAATTACTTGAAGGCGCAGTTGTTGGGGATTTCAATGAGAACCCAACTATCTGGAATACCATCGGGCAGGTTGCCATTGGCTTTGTTCCTTATGCCGGACAGGTAGCTGACATCCGAGACATCGTTGCCAATGTCAAGAAACTCCACGAGACGGGATACAAAGACCCTGATGCCTGGATTAATCTCGTCCTCTCAGGTATTGGTATTATCCCAGGTGTTGGGGATGCGATCAAAGCAGTTGGCAAAGGCTCCAAGGGGGCTATTCGTAAAGCTCTTAGCGGTGTCCTGAAGAATGCAGATAACATTTTGCGACCCGCTTTAGGCAAAGCCAAGGGGCTGCTCAATGGGGCGCGTCGCTACGGAAAACAATTCCTGGGATGGGCATCTCGACAAGGAGCAAAGTTACGCCAAGGCGTGACGCAATTCGCCCAGAAAACCGTTAACTTTGCCAAAGCAGCGGGTCAACGAGCGCGAGGACTGGTCACGGCACTGACAGCACGGATTGGCGGTTTTGTCAATGGTGCTATGCAAAGAGCGCGTGACGTTGCCAACCAAGCACAAGGCTTATTAGGTAAAGTAATGGGGCCATTCATGGGGATGGCGAGAAAGGCGTTTGATGCTGTCCAAAGTCGCGTTTCGCAAGCGGTCAACATGGTTAAAACTGCGGCGCAGCGCGGGAAAGAAATAGCGTTGAAGGTTGGTCGCAAAGTTGCAGATGTGACGCGAAAGGCGACAAGTCTCCTGAAAGAATTTACTCAAAGCGCTATTCAAAAAGGGCGAGAGGCAGTTCAAAAGGCTAGGCAATGGAGCAGTCAACAGATCAAGAGAGCTACTGAGTTAGGGCGCAGACTGGTCGCGCAAGCTCGCAAGCGGGTAGCAGATCTGGTTCGCAAAGGGATAAGGTTGGCGAAAGAAAAAGCCATTCCTTTGATTAAGCAGAAATTGAGAGGTGTCAGAGATCGCATCAAGAATTTCCTGCAAGACAAATGGAATCGTTTCAAAGAAAAGCTGGGAATTAAGAAACCTGGAGAAGCAGGCAAGGAAGGGGCTGAACGCGGCGGGAAGGAGACAACTGACAATGGGGCTAAAAAGGCTGCTGAATTGCCAGCTGCGATCGCTCAAGCCAAAGCAATTACGGAAGCTAACGATAGGATTGATACACCCGTGCCAGCGCTATTGGGAATTCTCAACAGCACTGTTAAGTCTAGATATTCTTGGATTGAACGATTTGAAGCACGACCTAAAGCTAAACCTGGTCATTATTCAATTCACATGATTGCTAGTGACCATGAAATTGATCCAGACTATACTACAGATGATACAAAGCATCACTTATACGAAGGTGAAATAGAAACATCTCCACAGTCTCCTTACAACGGAAAATGGAATGGTAAGGGAATTCATGAGTGGGATGCACTGGTGGAGCGGTGCAAGAAAGATGGCTACAACATCAAAGAAGTTAAAGAAGATCCAGTAACAGGAGTACGTAGAGTTACTATAGAGCGTGTTGGAACCGATCCAAAGACAGGTCAGCAGAAAACAGGCAAAATAGAGAAGACCGTTTATCCGAAAAAAATGTCCCGTACAGAGCTTGAGGCTGCTGGAAATCAAGCTCTCGACCGTGCCATAAATGGAAAATCAGGTACAGTTTTTGAACCCTTTGGTACTAAGACAAAGGCTGATGGTAGCCCAGCAGATGGTTACTTTGAGGCATCAGTTCCTACTTCTGACGGTGGTACAATCCGTATTCAAGGCTGGTTTAAGCAACTGCCAGACGGAACTAAACAAATTTCATCTCATGCCCCACGTTTCGACAAGTCATGGCCTTCTTTACCTCAAACTGATTGGTAGTAGTTGACAGACTAAGGATTGTATAGCAATGAATAATGAGAAACTCATACAGCTTGCCGAAGAACTGCAACCCAAACAACCACAACTTGCAGCTTGTTGGAATTTAGTCATCCGTGGTCTAGAAGTTGGATGGTTAGATAGTGATACTCTTAATGAGTTGCTAGATTACTTGCTTGACGGCAATGATTATTGCGTTGAAGAACTTGGATTTGAGCTCATCGGTGATAATTTGCGTATTTCGTTTCTTGACGAATACCTATATTGTTCGCCAGAGGACATGATTGAACAACTCAAGAACTTGAGACGAAGCTATGGAAGTTAACCTATCAAACTGGATTGTGATGTGATTGAAAGGATACCTAAAATTCACAACTGCTTCCTATTTCTCCCCAGCGCGATCGCCCTATCGCACCTAACTCGCCTAGTCCTAATTGCCCAAGAACTTCAACAACGGGGAGCAGAAATTGCCTTTGTCTTTCCAGAAAATAACCAAATTTTACAGCATTACAATTTTCAGTTTTTCCCGGTCGCCGATGCTGTAATTACAGACTTCAGTAGCAATGTTTTTGCTGCCTATACACCCTCTTTAATCGAACAATGCGTCAACGACGAATTAAAGGCAATTGAAGCTTTTAAACCCGATGCTATCATCGGAGATTTCCGGCTCACTGGTGCGATTTCTTCTAAAATTGCGGGAGTTCCTTACATATCAATTGTCAATGGTTACATGACAGATTACTTCGACCCGGTTGATGTCATGATTCCCAAAGATAAACGACCTCTCGATTATAAAATCGCCTCTATAGCGGCTAAAGCCATTCAGGGAAAACAAAAAAGAGACCTGGCAACTCACTTTCGAGAATATGCCCAGAAACATAAACTAAAAAATCTCGTTTCTCTCTACGATTTCCTCAGAGGCGATTTAACGTTAATAGCCGATTTGCCGCAATTTTGCCCTCTAGAAAATCTGCCGCCAAACTTCCGTTATATTGGCCCGCTAATTTGGGAGGGATTCAACGCTACAGTTCCAGATTTCCTGAAAATCAACCAATCCAAACAAATTATTTATGCCACAACAGGCAATACAGGTAAAGAAAAATTTATTCAACTTATTATTGATGCCTTTAAAAATGACAATGCTTATGAAGTTGTTTTAACCACTGGTGCTTTTATACATCCCGATGCTGTACCTAATATTCCCAATATTCATGTAACAAGATTTATTCCAGGTTCAGAAATTATGAAGCATTCCCAAGCAGTAATTCACTGTGGGGGAAATGGTACTACTTATCAGGCTTTATCGCAAGGAGTCTCAGCGGTGGTCATCCCTTTCAACAACGACCAAAATATCAATGCTTGGCTTGTCAAAAAAAATAAATTAGGCATTCCTTTATCTCCATCGGAATTAACGGGAAACCAAGTAAAGTTGGCTGTCAAAAAATTGCTTGACGACGCTGATATCCAAAATAAAGTTCAACATTTCAAGCAGTTATTAACCAATATTGATGCGCCGAAATCTGCGGCTGATCAAATAAGTACTCTTTTTTAGGGTGTTGACGAAGATGATTGCAACTAATGAAAATTCTTGCCCCAATAAAGAACTGATACTACGTGACCCTTCGGCATCAAATTTAACCCTGTGGTCAGTAAATTTGGCACTGAATAGACAGGAAGATACTCTCAGCGAGTGCCGTTTCACCTTTAAGGTAAGTCCAGAACTTTACCAGCGCGTTAACACCCAAGGGTTGTTCAATCTTAAACCGGAATTACACGGGCCTTTTGCTGCTGGTAACTTTCAGGCTGAAGCGGATATTGAAATTACAGCTATTGTACGACCAGATTTGCTGCCTCAACTGACAAATCTCGCCACTAACCCCGACGAGGCGCTAACTTACCTACAAAACCTCAGCCAAGAACAACCCGACAATCTCCTCTTATCCACCGAGAGTTGGTTTTGTTCGCACGTTCAGCAGTCTATTGAGTCCGCGACAATTGGCTATTGCACTTTTTGGTCTTATGTTAGTCCATCTATAATTACCCAAGAAGCCAATTCTAACGGGCAAGTTTCTCAAGCCATAATTCAGTTTATCAAAGATTGGTCTGATGCAGATATGTCTAAGGCCGAAGAGACAATTTCCCAGTCTCTTGAGGAAATGACTAAGGTATTTGAGCAGTTGGCTGATACTGGTCTAGCTGCAACCGAAGAGGCGATTTCTGAAGTTTTTGCCGAATTTAATAATGCCTTTACAGAATTAGCTGATACTGCAAATGAAGCACTTGTTCAGGAAGCTACAGACGAGATTAATTTGGTTACTACTAGCAGGCAAATATTTGAGGAAATAGTTAATTTTTTCACCAAAGATGACTGGGCTTTTTTCAAGATTAAAGGAGAGCCTACTTTGCGCCTTGCTTTCCAAGGGAAAAACGGCAAATGGACTTGCTACGCCAAAGCTAGAGAACAACAGCAGCAATTCGTCTTTTACTCAATTTGTCCCGACAACGCACCAGAAAACAAGCGGCTGGCTGTAGCAGAATTTCTGACTAGAGCTAATTCTGGCATGATTATCGGCAATTTTGAAATGGATTTTGAATACGGAGAAATCCGCTACAAAACCAGTATTGATGTTGAAGGCGATCGGCTCAGTTTTGCTTTAATCAAAAGGTTGGTTTACGCCAACGTTACCATGATGGATGAATACTTGCCAGGAATTATGTCGATTATTTATGGGGAAGCGGAAGCGGGAGAGGCGATCGCCAAAATAGAAACTTAACCCTTCCTTTTTCACCTAACTAAATGATAAAATATAGAATCTACAAAAATAGCTACTATGCCACAAGAATATTATTATCAACAAAACAATTACATCGGTTCAGGTTTGGCATTCCCTCTACAAATAAATGTACAGGGTGGTATCCAACTTAGCTCTAGCACCCCCAATATTGAAGAATCTATAATCATCATCCTCCGAACGGATTTAGGAGAGCGCGTTTACAGACCAAACTTTGGTTCGCGCCTCTCAGAATTGGTGTTTGAACCAATGAACGTTCAAACTCTCCTATTAATTCGTTTATACGTAGAAGAAGCCCTAGAAATGTGGGAACCGCGCATTATATTAAAAGAAGTACGGGCCGATCCTGACCCCATTCGAGGTAGAGTAGACATTATTATTGAATATCAACCCAAAAATAGCCCTGATACTCGTAGTTTGGTTTATCCCTTTTATCTATCGCCTGTAGGGGAAAATGCCCGTGAATTTTGACTTTTTACCAGAATTACCTAAATCAAACCTGGACGATCGAACTTTTAATGATTTAGTAGAAGAATGTATTCTTCGCATTCCTCGCTATTGTCCAGAATGGACGAATCATAACCCAGGAGATCCGGGAATTACTTTGATTGAATTGTTTGCTTGGTTAACCGACCAAATGTTAATGAGATTCAATCAAGTTCCCCGGCGAAATTATGTCGCCTTTTTAGAATTGTTGGGAATTCGCCTTTTACCACCAGCACCTGCTAACTGCGAGATCACTTTTTATCTCAGCAAAGCGCAGTCTCAAGCAATTGTAATTCCTTACTCAACGGAAGTTGCTACAGTGCGGACGGAAACCCAAGAAGCGGTGATATTTAGTACCGATCGCGAATTAATCATTGGCAATCCAAAAATTAGGCACTTTCTCACAGCAGTAACAGAAGAAAATATACCACAAAATTTAAGCGATCGCACTCCCCTAAACAATCAATGGTGGAACCTCGAAGAAACACTTTTGTTTGAGGACTCTAGTTTTAATAATTGTTTTTATCTGGTTTTAACAGAAGAAGATTTAGAAAGTCCAATTATCGGAAATGTCATAGCAATTACCTTTAAAGGAGAAGCAGCTAGAACTACTGGAATTAACCCAGATGATCCGCCGCTAAAATGGGAAGCTTGGAATGGTAGTAATTGGCAATCAACAATTTTGCGCCAGAGAGAAGATGATAAAACTAGAGGTTTTAGTTTTGACAGATTAGCACAACAAGGAAGTAATTCCTTGAATGATGGAGCCGATGTCGTGCTACATTTACCCCAACAATGGCCGATCGCAGATTTTGGCACAGGTTATAGCGGTCATTGGATACGCTGTGTCTACACACATCCGCGAGAAGCACAACCAAGTTATAGCAGTTCTCCTAGTATAGTTGGTTTAGCTGTACGTTCGATCGGGGGAGCAATTAATGCTAGCGAATGTGTGCGAATTGAAAACGAACTTTTAGGCGTAAGTGATGGTAAACCGGGACAAGCATTTGAATTGCAAGGAAAACCAGTTTTAGAACGTAAAGAAGGCGAAACTATTGCAGTTAAACCAATTAATGGCGAACTAGAAGTTTGGACTGAAGTTTCTGATTTTGCTGACTCTACACCTGACGATCGACATTATACCATTGATTCCCAAACTGGTGTAATTCAATTTGGCCCTTTGATTCGAGAACCAGCACAAATTAAACAACAAACACAACAGCGATCGCAAATTCAACCAGTAGGAAGAATAGTCAGGCGAGATAGTAGCGAACCGCGAAATTTAGCGATCGTACAACCATCATCTTTAGCCAGCGAAGCATTAGAACGACAATATGGCAAAGTTCCCCCTCCCGGAGCAGAAATTTACATGGTTGCTTACCGCACTGGAGGCGGTAGTCGCGGTAACGTTCAAGCCGAAAAACTTACCGTTCTTAAACAAGCAATTCCTTACATTAAAAGTGTAATCAATTATGAATCAGCAAGGGGAGGAATTGATGCAGAATCATTAGATGAAGCCGTCATCCGAGTACCGCAAATATTGCGAACTCGTGAATGTGCTGTCACTCCAGAAGACTTTGAAAACCTAGCAAAAACAGCATCGAGAACTGTAGCTCGCGCTCACTGTCTAACTGACCCGACTACCGCTATACCGGGAATTGTCCAATTACTAATTATACCAAAAATTAGTATTGAAACATTTGATTTTCGGCGTGGTATGAACCCCGATGAGTACTTTACTCTTAACAGGGAATTAGAAACAAGAATTCTTGAATATATGCAAGACCGCAAACCTTTAGGAGTACAGGTAAAATTACAAGAACCTGAATATGTGGGAGTAAGTGTCAGAACAGAAGTAACTATAGATCCAAGATATAATAATCCTCGCGCTCAAGAAGAAATTCGATCGGCATTACTGGTTAACTTATACCGCTTTTTAAATCCTCTAATTGGTGGCGTTGATGGCAAAGGTTGGGATTTAGGCCGCCCCTTGTATACTTCCGATATTGTTGCCTTATGTCAAAAAATTCCTGGGGTTCGTTATTTAGGAGTTGTAGAACTTTTTGAAATACGTAAGTATGGAGCAAATTGGTTTTTTACAGATGAACCACAATCAATAATTAATCCAGGTTCTTTAGGGTTGATTTGTTCTTGGGCAGATGAAGGAGATGGACTACAATCCGGTCATGTTATTGAATTATATTAATAGTTAATAGGTAGTAGGTAATAGGTAATGCAAAATTATTTTACCAATAGACATCTCCAAAAACTCTTGTGGGGTAGGCATCCTGTCTGCCTTTGAAATTCTTCGTTGGAGAGGTTTAATAACCAACTACTAACTACCAACTACCAATTAACAATGACTCAAGCAAATTACCGTCCAACTTTAGCTTTAAAACTTGCCTCAATGCAAACCCCGGATGCAGTAGAATCTTCAGCATTAGCAAGTTTTGCGGGAAATAATCAAGAAGAAGCGATCGCTCAAAACCTACTTTTACATCCTGGTGAACCGGGCGAAATGTTAGTCCAATTAGAAAACCTGGGTTCTCATCCATTAAGGTGGAAATTAGTAATTGAAGGAGATTTTCCTGAAATTTGGTGTAATTGGCATCAAGAAGCAGCAGAAGAAATTGGCCCCAACCAAAAAGTAGACAAAGAACTAACCTTTCAAGTTCCAGAAAACTTTTTTGAAAATCAGTTTGCTTTAATGGGTAGGAAAGCACGATTACAAATTAACTATGAAGCTCAAGTTTATGTATATACAGAAAGAGAAACTCATCAACAATTAATTGGTTATCGAGTTTTTAATATTTGTGTTCGCCCTCATAATTCTTACCTGAATTTCTTACCTGCAATTTATCGAGAAATAGATTTTATTGGGCGATTTCTTACTATTTTCGAGCAGGCATTTGACCCCGCAGTTCAAACTATAGACGTACTCTGGGCATATTTAGACCCTTTAACAGCACCAGAAGCAATGCTTCCCTTTCTTGCAAATTGGGTAGCTTGGAATATGGAAGAACGTTGGGATTCTAAAAAACAACGTCGTTTAATTCGCAATGCCGTAACTCTTTATCGCTGGCATGGAACGCGCAGAGGTTTACGTTATTACTTACATCTTTATACGGGTTTACCTTTAGATGAACATCTTCCTGAGTCAGAAAAACATATAAGTATAGAAGAAATTTTTAGTCAAGGTTTCGTTTTGGGAAAAACTTTCATAGGTCAGGATTCTATGTTGGGAGGTGCGCGTCCTTTTCACTTTATTGTAAGTTTGCGTACCAATAACTCAGAGGAAATAGATGAAAGATTAGTAAGAGATATTATTGAACGAGAAAAACCAGCTTTTTGTACCTACGATCTGGAGCTTAGACCGTGATTGAGTTTGACGTAAGGTTGGTTAATAGCCTTCAACTATAAGATTTACTAATTAATCCTTGGCATTTAACCAACTTTCAGTAGACCGAAAAGTTTTCTGGAAGCATTGCTGTGTCCTTGATCTGAGCTAGTTACCCGAATCAGGTGAAATTAAGTGAGAATCAGCTTTTCGAGTAACAGGTTTGTGGATATACTCTCTTGCTTACGCTTGCGCGATCGCAAGAGAGTCCCAAAAACATCGGCCCAAACCCTGATGGTTTCGTGAACTTACAAAAGTTTTCGGTCTAGTAACTTTGAGCGGGAACCGAAGTATTGTATTATAAGCTACATTTTATTAGCTTTTAGGCAGCGATCGCAAAAGTTTTCGGTCTACTGAAGGTTATCTATTAGCTTATTGACAGTAATTATCTTTTAAGTTTATGATATTGCACTTATATAAGCATTTTATTGAAAATTTTTTTCAATAAAATGAATGTGAACTTTAGAAACCACAAGTTGAAGGGAATGACAAGTGCATCCAACCTGCAACAACTCCTCATCACAGGAGCAAGAGTGTTTACGCCCAATTAAAATTTGCCATAACACAGGCGGCGATTTACGATCTGTACCAGGGAAGCGATCGCAAGCATATCTTGATCGCCAAAAACAGAGGGAATCGAACGCCCGCAGCTATCCGCGCTCGATTCCCCTAGCAATTCGCGCTGCCAAAGGGATTTTCATCACCGATGCTGACGGAAAGCAGTATTTTGACTGTTTAGCAGGTGCAGGGACTCTCGCTTTGGGGCACAATCACCCGGTTGTGTTGGCAGCAATGCGACAGGTTTTAGACGAAAGTTACCCATTGCACACTCTGGATCTGACCACGCCAATCAAAGATCAATTTGTCGAAGATTTATTCGCCAGTTTGCCCCCTGCTTTTGCACAACAGGCGCGGATTCAGTTTTGTGGACCTTCTGGGGCAGATGCGGTGGAAGCTGCGGTGAAACTGGTGAAAACGGCGACGGGAAGGCGCACCATGCTGTCGTTTCACGGTGGTTATCACGGGATGACTCACGGGGCTTTGAGTCTCACGGGTAAGCTGGCACCGAAAGAAGCGATCGCCGGATTGATGAGCGATGTGCATTTTCTGCCCTATCCTTCCGATTATCGCTGTCCCTTTGGCATTGGTGGGGAAGCGGGACATCGCCTCAGCAGTCATTATATTAAGCACGTTTTGGAAGATCCAGAAAGCGGCATTAATAACCCAGCAGGGATGATTTTAGAAATCGTTCAAGGCGAAGGGGGGGCAATTCCTGCGCCGGATGCTTGGGTACAGGAAATCCGCAAAATGACGCAAGAAAGAGATATCCCGCTAATTGTGGATGAAATCCAAACAGGATGGGGGAGAACGGGCAAATTATACGCTTTTGAGCATTCGGGAATATTGCCAGATGTGGTGTTGCTCTCGAAAGCGATCGGGGGAAGTTTGCCTCTGTCTGTGGTGTTGTACCGGGAAAACCTCGACTGTTGGGAACCGGGGGCACACGCAGGAACGTTTCGGGGCAATCAATTGGCGATGGCAGCGGGAATTGCAACCCTGAACTATATTTTGGAACATCGATTGATGGATTGGGCGGCGAAAATGGGCGATCGCTTATTGCAGAATCTGCAAAGCATTCAACAACAAACTCGCTGCATCGGTAACGTGCGGGGACGTGGGTTAATGATTGGCGTGGAAGTGGTAAACTCCGATGGGCAAATGTGCGGTGAGAAGTATCCCGTTTATCCGGCAATGGCACAGAGAATTCAAGCGGAATGCTTAAGAAGAGGGCTAATTTTGGAACTTGGAGGACGTTTTGGCAGCGTAGTGCGCTTTTTACCGCCATTAATCGTGACAACGGAACAAATCGACAGTATTAGCGAGATTTTCGCCGCAGCAGTTCAGGCGGCAGAATCGCAGGTTTTGGCAGAGGTAGGAGAATGTTAAGTTTGCCGGAAAATCTACCTCAGCAGTGTTTTGATGCTGAATTGTTGGGGAATTCGGAAGCGAGTTGGGCAGCTTATCGGGAAGCGATCGCCCTAGCACAAGAGTTGCTGATTAATCACTTTGCCGCACAATCTCAACCTTACAGCGGGACATCTCCAGAAGATCTAGCTGCAACTTTAGACAAGTTCAATTATTTCCCAAAAGTTGGGAAAAATTTGCAACAAGTGTTACACACTACTGCTAAAATAATTCTCAATAACTCGGTTGTGGTTTCCCATCCCGCCTGTGTCGCCCACCTGCATTGTCCTCCGGTGATTCCCGCTTTAGCAGCAGAAGTGCTGATTAGTGGAATGAATCAATCGATGGATTCCTGGGATCAGAGTGCAGCGGCGACGCACTTAGAACAGCAAATGATTCGTGAAGTCTGTGCGTGGTTCGGTTACGGGGAGGTTGCAGACGGGATTTTTACCAGTGGGGGTACGCAGTCTAACTTTATGGGATTGCTGCTTGCACGCGATCGCTTTGCCCAAAAGCACTTAAATTGGTCGATTCAACAGCAGGGTTTACCACCAGAAGCATCTCGTTTCCGCATTCTCTGTTCCGAAGTCGCCCATTTCACAGTTCGCCAAGCTGCGGCGCAATTGGGTTTAGGGGAAAAGGCGGTAGTTGCAGTAGCAGTTGATACTGGCTATCGAATATCTGCGGTGAAGTTGCAAGAAACCTTGGAAGCTTTAAAGCAAGAGGGTTGTTTGCCGATCGCGATTGTAGCGACTGCGGGAACGACTGATTTTGGCAGTATCGATCCATTGCAAGTTATCAGTGAAATTGCTGAGAAGGAGGGAATTTGGTTGCACGTTGATGCGGCGTATGGAGGTGCGTTGGCGATTTGCGATCGATACTCTCATTTGTTGAGGGGGATTGATGGTGCGGATTCGATCGCGGTTGATTTCCATAAACTGTTTTACCAACCAATTAGTTGCGGTGCTTTTTTACTTAAAAATCGCTTGAATTTTGAGTTAATTAAGTTACACACTGACTATCTGAATCCCGAAAGTCACGCAGAGTTTGGGATGGTAGATTTAGTGACTAAATCTGTGCAAACTACCCGGCGTTTTGATGGGTTGAAGTTGTTTATTACGCTTCAGGCGATCGGACAAAAGCAGTTAGCAGAGATGATTGAAACTACCATCAAACTTGCTCAAGCAACTGCTAATTTGATTAAGGATGATTCGGATTTAGAATTAGTTAATTTTCCCACAATTAATGCGGTGGTTTTCCGTTATCTTCCGGGAGAAATTGAATTAGCGAATTCTATTAACCAACAAATTCGGTTAACTTTATTAGGAACAGGAGAAGCTGTTATTGCTCAAACTCAAATTAACCACAATGTTTACTTGAAGTTTACTCTCCTCAATCCTCACACTACTCTCACTCACGTCAAGGAAATTTTGCAGCGAATTAAAGAGATAGGTCAAGTTTTAAGCGAGAAATGAAGATTTTTTTTGAACCACGTTCGCGTAGCGTGTGCGTAGCACGTAAGACACGAAGAACATGAAGAAAGAGAAGAAAGAAGAAATTACATAATTGAATATCTGTATCTCTTATCTGCATTCATCTGCGTTCTAAAAAAATCTCGAACTTGTGCAAGAGGTTTATTTAAAAAACCGCTCCAGACGCAGAGAACGCAGAGAGAAGATGGAGTTTTCTATTGCTGTTTTTTACTCGTTAATTCACCATGACTGAAGCAACACTTAATCCAACGGTTTCTCAATCTTTTTCAGCTAAAGAAATTGCTGAACAGGCGACGATGCAAAGTTTTCTTAACTGTTATTTGCGGGAGAGTGGTGAGGGGGAGGTTTTGCGATCGCAAAAATTAGGCACAGATTTGTTAATTCACTGTTTCTTATCTCACCAAAACATTGAAATCTTTGCCGGATTGCATTATTATTCGCCTACGGGAAGGCATATTTTAAGCTTTCCCATGTATTACCAATCTTTGGGAAAAAATGAGCTTTTACCACTCGATTACGTCACTTTAACCGCACTAATAACTAAAGAGTTAATGTTGGCTAGCAATCAGAATGGACATCAGGATGAGTTATTACTCCGAGTGGTGCAAAGTTGCCGAAATATTGAGCAGTTTGTCCAAGAAAGGTACAAAGAAATTCCAGAGTTGTATGGGTTTAAACGTTCATTTAGGGAAACTGAGCAAGCCTTAGTTTTCGGACATCATTTACACCCCACACCTAAAAGCCGCCAAGGTTTTTCTGAGGAAGATTTACCGCTTTATTCTCCAGAGTTAAAAGCTAGTTTTTCTCCCTATTATTTCCGCGCACACCAATCTATAATTCAGGAGGATTCAAACTCAAACGAAACAGCAACAAACTTAATCAAAAAAGAACTTTTAGCTGATGCTGAAGTTGCGCCAGAATTCAAACAAAAATACTGTCAAACTGATGAATATTCACTAATTCCCGTTCATCCTTGGGAAGCAGAATTTTTAAAGCGTAAACCTAGCGTACAAAAGTTACTGAAACAAGGTTTGTTAGAAGATTTAGGACAACAAGGAAAAGCTTATTTTCCTACCTCTTCAATTCGCACAGTTTATCATCCTAATTCTTCATTTATGTTCAAGTTTTCCTTGAATGTAAAAATCACCAATTCCTTACGAACAAATCTCTACAAAGAATTAGAAAGAGGTGTAGAAGTTTCCCGCATTCTCGACACCAAAATCGGACAAGAACTTCAGCAAAAATTCTCAGAATTTCAGATTGTAAAAGACCCAGCTTATATTACTATTAAAGGAGAAGAAGAACTCACTTCTGGATTTGCCACAGTTCTGAGAGAGAATCCATTTTGCGATCGAACCGATGCCACTTGTATAATCTCCTTATGCCAGGATACAATTACAGGTAAAAGTTCGCGACTTGCAGCAATAATTAAGCAGTTAGCAGAACAAGAAAAACGTTTAATAGCAGAAGTAGCTTTAGATTGGTTTCAACGTTACTTAAAACTTTCTTTGGAACCAATTGTCTGGTTATATTTTACTTACGGAATTGCTGTAGAAGCGCATCAACAAAATAGCGTACTTCAGTTAAAAGATGGCTATCCTGATAAATTCTTCTATCGAGATAACCAAGGCTATTACTACCGCGAATCTTTCCGACAAAAGTTAGAAACAATTCTGCCAGGAATTAGCGAAAAAAGCCAGACTTTTTGTGAAGATGCAGTAATTGACGAACGCTTAGGCTATTACTTAGTAATGAACAATTTACTAGGTTTAGTAAATGCCTTTGGCATAGCTGAATTAATCGACGAAAACTTACTAATTTTAGAGGTAAGAAAAACCTTAGAAAAACACTTATCTCTAGAACAAGGTTGTTCCAAATTCTTGGAAAACTTACTAACTCAATCTCAATTGCGATGCAAAGGTAACTTGCTAACTCGATTTCACGACATGGACGAATTAGTTGGTTCAGTTGCAACTCAATCTGTTTACGTCACAATTCAAAATCCCTTAGCTATTTAACAGGAAAATGACTCTACTAAACTCAACTTTCGCCTATTCTCCACCGCAAGATTCCCAATATATCTGGGAAAAATTTGACCCCGAAATTGACAAAAGAATTGCCTTTCGTAAGGTGGTTCTAAATCAAGATTTACCTTTAATTCACAACTGGATGAATCAACCCCACGTCATTCCTTTTTGGAACTTGGCGCTAGATTTAGAAGCAATGCAAAAACACCTGGAAAAAGCATTAGCTGACAACCATCAAACCCTTTATATTGGTTGTTTAGATGGTGTACCGATGAGTTATTGGGAAGCTTACTGGGTAACAGGAGATATCGTTGCCAAAGCTTACGAATTTCATCCCGAAGATCGAGGAATTCACTTATTAATTGGCGAACCAAGCTTTTTAGGAAAAGGCTATGCTTTACCCTTGTTACGCGCCATGACTGAGTTTTTATTTCAACATTCTGCAACTGAAAAAGTGATTGCAGAACCGGATATTCGCAACTCAAAAATGATTCATGTTTTTACCCGCTGCGGTTTTGAGTTGCAACGAGAAATTGAGTTACCTGATAAACACGCAGCTTTGATGTTTTGTGATAGACAAAGTTTTTAGCGAGAAAGATTCATGGCTAAAGAAATTTACGATATTTTGGGTGTAGGAATTGGGCCATTTAATTTAGGATTAGCAGCATTACTCGAACCAATTTCCGGGATTAAAGCACTGTTTTTAGAACAAAAACCTGAGTTTATTTGGCATTCGGGTTTGTTGATTGAAGGTTCAACAATTCAAGTTTCTTTTTTGGCTGATTTGGTAACAATGGTTAACCCTAGTAGCCGTTTTAGTTACCTAAAATATTTGCAGGAACAATCGCGCCTTTATCACTTCTATATTTTGGAACGGTTTCAGATTCCGCGCCGAGAATATAATCATTATTGTCAGTGGGTAGCGAATCAATTGGAAAGTTGCCGATTTGGACAAAGAGTGGAAAGTATTTCTTGGCAAGAAACATCAGCAGAAAGTTATTTTGAAGTCCAAGTTCGAGACGTTTCCTCACAACAAATTCAAACTTACTTGACACGACATTTAGTATTAGGAGTGGGTAGCGTTCCCCAAGTTCCAAATTGTTTCAAAGATGTGTTACATGCGGAAAAAATTTTTCATTCTGCGGAATTCTTGCATCGACGCGATCGCCCTAGAACCTCCAAATCTGTTACTATATTAGGGTCAGGTCAAAGCGCCGCTGAAGTCTTTTACGAACTCTTAGTTGAACAAGAAACTTACGGTTATCAACTGCATTGGCATACTCGTTCTAGCAGTTTTTTACCGATGGAGTATACCAAACTCGCTTTAGAACACTTTTCGCCAGACTACATTCGCTATTTTTATCATTTATCGGCGGAAGTGCGATCGCAAATCCTACAACAACAAACCTTCTTTTACAAAGGAATTAGTCACGAAACAATCACCAAAATTTACGACTTACTTTACGAACGCACAATTGCTGGAAAAAAACCCCCCATTCACCTACTTCCCCTATTAGAAGCGAAAGAAGTTACCCCCATTTCCACCCCTAACGGAACTCGCTACCAAATCGGATATCGCCATCAACAACAAAGCGAACGTATCAATCACGAAACCGATTGTATTATCCTTGCAACTGGATACCATCATGCAATTCCTACCTGCATTTCAGGATTGCAAAACTTAATTGATTGGGATAATCCAGGACGTTACAACGTTACTTTTAACTATCAAGTTCGCCTAACAAAACCTGTTGTTAATCAAATTTTTGTGCAGAATAGCGAATTGCACACTCACGGAATTGGCGCACCAGATTTAGGACTTGGTGCATATAGAAACGCCGTCATCATTAACAGTTTGACAGGAAAAACCATCTATCCTGTAAACCATTCTAATGTCTTTCAAGAATTTGGGGTTGCTGTTTCATGAAACAAAAATGGTTGTTAGGAACCCTATTTTTTTGTGTTTTCTTAGCGTGGTTTACCGAAGTTTTATTATCACCATTCTACCCGCAATTCTTCCGCAAAGTTTTTGGAGTAGAAGACTTAGCTTACACAGGGTATTACATTTTTGTTTGTCGCCTGACTGTAGTTATTGCTTCTCCATTATGGGGAATTTTAGCGCGATGGTTTTCTGTCAAACATTTAATATATTTCGGACAATTAGGAAGCGCCATTATGACAGCAATGATGGCGACAGCGACAAACGAAAAGCAATTTTTGTGGTACACCGTTGTACTACTTGTTCTTAAAAGTAGCTACTTTTTGGTGTACACATTAATCATTCAATTAGCCGGAGAAAGTCAACGTTCTACAGTAGCAGGAACTTACCAAGCAGTATCTCACGGTGCAATTGTTACATCTACAATTGCTGGCGCTTGGATGATGGGATGGGAAGCACCATTGTCATTATTTTATGGAGTTGCGATCGTAGATTTAATCCAATTAGCACTCTGCATTTATCTATTGCGAGGAGTAGAAACCAAACCTCAAAATAAACCTATTACACAAGAATCAAAAGTTACGACAGAAAAGCAACAAATAGGTTTTATCCTAGCAATTGGAATGGCAATTCTCACCTTTCAACTTGCCAACAATCTAATCCGTCCCTACTTTACTGAATATGTCATTGCACCCGAACCATTTAACATTAGTTTGCTCAATAGTAGCATTCTATTTCTAATTCCGAGTGTGATGGCGATCGCAGCGTTACCTTACATCCACTTTGCTTGCAAACCTAATAAATTAAAGCAAATTTACACCTTTGGAATGGTATTATTAGTAGCGAGTTTATTTTTACAAGGTTGGACAAACTCCCTGCTTTTCCTAATTCTCAGTCGCTTAGTTTACGGATTTTTCCTAGCAGTCACCGAAACAGTTTTACAACTGAAACTATTCAACGAAAGCAGCGAAACTGGAATTCACTTTAACTATAGCGTAGCCGCATCCTTCGCCAACGTGGGAAGATTAGGTGCGCCACTAGCAGCATCTTGGTTAGTCAGCAATTACAACCTAGCAGCACCATTTTTAATAGCAGCAATCTTCAGCATTGCTAACTGGATATTCGCTAAAATTACCATCTTCCAAAACTCGCAAAAACCCCAAACATTACCTCCAGTACCCCAAGACTAACTCATTAAAAAACATCTGTGTTCATCCGTGTTTATCTGTGGATATCTGTGGTAAAAAAACAATCTCTGACTCCCACCATAAATACTGCGCTAACATCTGCGTTCATCTGCGTTTATCTGCTTTCATCTGCGTTCTAAAAAAACAAAAATCATGCAACACCTGACAATCTTTAAAAAAGCCTTACACCCGCAAAACTGGGAAACCATAAATCGGAACTTACTAGCCAAAATGCTTTCCGAATTCATGTATGAACAAATAATCACCCCAGAAATCATCGAAACAACTAACAAAAACACCAAACTATATCAACTTCCCCTAGCCTCCGTTGTTTATCGCTTCGTAGCCAAAACCCGATTATTTAACAGCTACCGAGTCATTCCCGAAACAATTAAACGCCAACAAAATAACACAGAATGGGAACCAGCAACCCAAGTATTGCAGTTCATTTTAGATCTTCATGAAACTATAGGAATGAACCCCATTACTACTGCTCATTTTATCCGAGAAATCAGCAACACACTATTAGCAGATGCACACATTTATGTTAACAAAGAAACCGCCAAAACTAACCTATTAAACTTAAACTATGCTGAATTAGAAGGAGAAATGGAAGGACACCCTTGGATTACTTTTAATAAAGGTCGAATTGGCTTTAATTATCAGGATTATTTGAATTACACCCCAGAACAAAAACAGTCAATTTCTTTTCTTTGGATTGCATCGCGAAAAGATAAAACTAAATTTAACGCCGTCTCTCAGTTAAGCTATGATAAATTACTGCAAGAAGAATTAGGAGAAAGTCAAATTAACCAATTTCAAAACTTACTAATTGAACAAGGATTAAACCCGGATAATTATTACTTTTTTCCCATACATGATTGGCAATTTGAAACCTATTTAGCGAGTTTATTTGCTGAGGAAATTGCTACTAATGCGATTGTTATTTTAGATCGATCGCCAGACAACTACTTACCTCAACAATCAATTCGTACTTTCCTAAATATCAGCAATCCCCAAAAACGCAATGTCAAACTTCCAATTAGTATTTTCAACACTTCAACTTATCGGGGATTACCTGCGCCAATTTTAGCGCCATACATGACGGAATGGTTGAAAGATATTTGCGATCGCGATTCTTTCCTCACTCAAAAATGCCGATTAATCCTCTTAGGTGAAGTCGCCGGAATGCAGTATTTTCATCCTTATTATATTAACCTGAAAGGAACACCTTATCAATATCGAGAGATGCTGGGTTGTCTTTGGCGCGAAAGTGTGTTTAACTATCTCGAACCAAAGGAAAAACCAATAACTTTAGCATCTTTGTTACATCTAGATTATCAGGGTAAACCTTTTATTTCTCAACTTGTTGAACAGTCAGATTTAAGCTTATCTCAATGGCTAAAAAGTCTGTTCAATGCTGTTTTACCTCCTCTGCTTCATTACCTTTACCGTTATGGAACCGTCTTTTCTCCACATGGGGAAAACGTGATTTTAATTTTGCAAGACAACATTCCTGTAAGGGTTGCGCTCAAAGATTTTCTTGATGATGTTAATATTAGTGAGCATCCATTCCCAGAGTTGGAAAGTTTTCCGTCTGAGATTAAACCCTTTTTTGCTGGTGAGAAAGACGAGAAACTTTGTCAGTACATTTTTTGCGGTTTATTTATTTGTCATTTCCGCTATTTATCGGATTTGTTGGAAACTTATCATCAGTATGATGAGCAAGATTTTTGGTTACAAGTTCGTGAAGTTATTTTGAATTATCAGGCGGAGTTTCCTGAATTGCGATCGCGCTTTACTCAATTCGATTTACTATCACCAAGTTTCAGCAAACTTTGTCTAAATCGGACTCGTTTGTTGGCGCAAGGTTACGCTGATGAAAGTGGTAATCGTCCTGCTGTTTCTACTTTTGGAACTGTTAGTAATGCGCTTGATGAAGTGGTTCAAATAGCGTCTATTCTTTAGAAACCGCAGAGACGCAGAGGACGCAGAGGAAGAGAAGAGAGAGAAATTTTTGTTACGCTGTGTGTGAGGAGAACAATTGTGAATTTTTGGTCTGGTTTTAGTTCTGTTTTTGTTGCAAGTACTGTTTCTTTAGTTAATGTTCAATCTGCTTTTGCTCAAGTTATCCAAATTACGGGAATTCAGATTAATCGAACTCCTAATGGTGTAGAAGCTATTTTACAAACAACTTCGGGACTTATACCTAATATTGAACCTGTTAGTGAGAATCAAAGTTTAATTTTTGATATTCCCAATGCTCAACTTAATTTACCGGAAAATACGCCTGCTGAGCAAATTAATCCAGTTCCAGGGATTCAGAGAATTTCGCTGACAACTCTCGATTCTAATACTGTTCGTTTAACAATAGTCGGGGAAACTAATACTCCAAAAGCTGAATATCAATTGACTCCTCAAGGTCTTGCTTTTAGCATTACTCCTGGTAAAGTTGCTAGTTTGGAACCGGAAGAAATTGAACTTGTTGTTACTGCAACTCGTACCGCAGAAAATATTAATAATGTCCCTCGTTCAATAACAGTTATTAATCGGGAACAACTCGAAATTCAAACTCGAATTACACCCGATCTTGGGACAACATTAAGTCAGTTAGTTCCTGGTTTAGCACCTTCTACTCAAAGTGCTAGTAACTTTGGACAATCACTGCGGGGACGCAATATTTTAGTAATTATTGATGGCGTTCCTCAGTCTACTAGTCGGAATGTTTTTCGGGATTTGAGGACGATCGATCCTTCAGTTATCGAAAGAATTGAAGTGTTGCGGGGACCTTCCGCAATTTACGGCGATGGCGCAACTGGTGGTATCGTTAATATTACGACTCGACGACCTAGCAAAGAACAATTAACCCTAAGAACTGAAGTAGGAACTAATGCTTCTTTAAGTCATTTTTCTGATAGTTTGGGTTATTTTGCTCA
Source organism: Floridaenema aerugineum BLCC-F46 (assembly GCF_041929345.1). NCBI lineage: Bacteria > Bacillati > Cyanobacteriota > Cyanophyceae > Aerosakkonematales > Aerosakkonemataceae > Floridanema > Floridanema aerugineum. The sequence continues at coordinate 13,892 of NZ_JBHFNQ010000086.1, read as the reverse complement.
ACAATCAGTTTCGGGAAATCAAGGACCGATCGATTATTTAGTTTCTGCTACCTTTTCGGGAACAGGAGGATATTTTGATGCTGGTGGTAATCGCATTCCTCCCGATCCTAATGGACAAGGTGGACTTGCTGATACTGATAATATGAATTTCCTCGGTAAAGTTGGTTGGCGACCGAGTGAAAATCAACGTTTAGAATTCAGTTTTAACTACTTTCAAGACACACAAAATACCGACTATACTACCGATCCTAGAGTAGATGATTTTCCCAATCGTCGCCGTGCGCGTGCTTTACGAGGATTAGATTTAGATGAACAACAAGCTACTAGAAATGCTCAAGTTAATCTGCAATATCGCCATGATGATCTTTTAGGTAGTAAGTTACAAGCTCAAGCTTATTATCGTAACTATTTCACTCGCTTTTTCCCCTTTGATGCGCGAGATTTTGCAGGGTTTGGTAACGATATTATACAATCTAGAATTGAATCGGATAAATTTGGCGCACGAGTGCAAGTTGATACTCCTTTATTTAATCAAGGTGCAGCTAGATTATTGTGGGGTGCAGATTATTTTTTTGAAGATACTGTGCAACCAGTTTCTACTTTTGATGAATCAGAATTCGACGCTAGTAATGGGTTAAGATATCGCAAGCGCGGAAACCGAATTTGGGCACCTCCGATCGAATTAAGCAGCTTAGGATTATTTGCTCAATTTAACTGGAATATTAACGATCGCGTTATCCTAAACGGTGGTCTTCGTTACGAAACCGCAGGGATAAATGTTGATGATTACACCACCTTAAGCGGTAACAATATTAGAGGCGGAAATCTCGACTATAACGAACTACTGTTTAACGCCGGAATTGTTTACTTTGTCATCCCTGAAGTTAACGTCTTTTTCAACTTTTCCCAAGGGTTTTCCCTTGCTGATGTAGGTCGAGTTTTGCGAAGTGCTTCCGCAAATTTATCTGTCAGAGATATTAACCCCGAACCGCAAAAAGTCAACAATTTTGAATTAGGTGTTCGCGGACAATGGCGCAACATTCAAGCATCTGTATCTGGGTTTTATAATCAATCAGATTTAGGTTCTACCTTTGATGCTGACTTAAATGTAATTCGTGCTCCTGAATATGTCTATGGGATTGAAGCAACCATTGATACTAAATTAAGCGATCGCTTAACATTAGGAGGAAGTTTAAGTTGGTTAGAAGGAAGGATTGATATTGGCGACGATGGCGATTATACTGACCTCGACGGTTTTCGGATTCCGCCACTAAAACTTACCGCTTATGTGCAACACCAAACAACTTCTCGCTGGACTAATCGCTTACAAGTTCTTTATTCTGGAGGTCGTAATCCTGAAGGAGATGGTTATGGTTTAGAAGAAGTAAATAGCTACTTTACCGCTGATTATCTTAGCATCATTAAAGTAGGGCCGGGAACACTAACTTTTGGGATACAAAACTTATTTAATACCCAGTATTTCCCAATAGTTTCGCAAATTCAAGGAATCAATTCTAGTAATGCTGCGGCACAAGGAACAACTATCAGTGTAAGATATAGTTTTACTTGGTAATGGAAATTGAAGCGCACGATTTAAAGATAACTTATGGCGATCGAGTAATCGTTCCCAACCTTTCTTTCACTTTAACACCGGGAAAGGTAACAGCTTTAATCGGTCCAAATGGTTCAGGAAAAAGTACTGTTTTACGAACTTTAGCCCGGTTGTTATCACCTTCCCAAGGAATTGTTTACTTAAATAGCCGTAACATCGCCCAATTATCCACGCGAGAAATTGCGAAACAACTCGCTATGTTACCCCAATCACCTGATATTCCCGAAGGTGTAACAGTGTGGGAATTAATTGGATTTGGGCGTTATCCTCACCAAGGATTATTTAGCGGTTTCTCGAAAGTCGATTTTGAAGCGATGCGTTGGGCGTTAGAAGTTACAGGTTTAGAACCTTTAGCAAAAAGGGTAGTGGATACACTTTCTGGGGGAGAACGTCAACGGGCGTGGATTGCGTTAGCTTTAGCGCAAAAAACCCAAATATTATTATTAGATGAACCTACCACTTTTTTAGATATTCGCCATCAGTTAGAAGTGTTATCTTTAGTGCGTTCTTTGAATCGTCACGAGGGAATTACTGTAGGATGGGTATTACACGATCTGAACCAAGCAGCTAGTTATAGCGATCGCCTAATCTTCTTCAACCAAGGTCAAATAATTGCTTCTGGATCTCCAGCAGAAGTGATGACTCCAGAAATTGTTCGAGAAGTATTTGGTGTGGAAATGACAATAATCTGTCATCCCGTTAATGGCCTACCAATTTGTTTATTTTGAATAGGGGTTATGGACTGAAAAATATTTACAATCTTATCTGTGTTCATCTGTGTTTATCTGTGGACATCTCTGGTAAAAAAAACCTTGTATCCCCACCAACAACTTACAAAAACATCTGCGTTCTAAAATTTTTTTTTGAACCACGAAGACACGAAAGACAGGAAAGAAGAAGAAGAGGTTTTTATGAATTTAAGTCGGAGAAAGTTACTTATTACCACAGCAGCAACAGCTGTTAGTGTTGCTTGTTCTCAACAAAAATCTTCAGTTAATCAAGTTGCTAAAACTAACGATTTACGGGTTGTGGCTTTAGAGTGGACTTATGTGGAAAACTTGCTAGCTTTAGGTATTCAACCTGTCGGTGTGGCTGATATTGCTGGATATAAAAAATATGTAAATATTGCGCCTCAACTTGCGCCAAATGTTCAAGATGTGGGAACGCGACAAGAACCTAGTTTGGAAGCGATCGCACAATTACAACCTAATCTAATCCTCGGTTTAGAACTCCGCCACGAACCAATTTTAAAAACTTTGTTTTCTATAGGAAAAACGCTTTTGTTTAATCCATACATTGACCCCAAAACAGGGAATCAATTTGAGGAAATGCAGCAAACTTTTCGCCAAATCGCCCAAGCTTGCGATCGAGTTAGTCGAGGTGAAATTGTACTCAAAAATCTGCAAAACAGTTTAACAGAATCAGCAGCAAAAATCAAAGATGCAAATTTAACAGAGAATACTTTTATTCTCGGTCAATTTGTCCCGGAACTTCGTTTGTTTACCCAAAATGCTTTAGCAGTACAAGTTTTGGAAAAGATAGGATTAAAAAATGCTTGGAATGAGAAATTAGATCGATTTGGCTTTAATACTATCGGTTTGGAAAGTTTACTTCCTTTGGGAAAGTCTCACTTCCTTTATATTGCTGAAAATAATCAAGTTCCTCAACAAGGTTTTGCAAGTAATCCTGTTTGGAAAAGGTTGGAGTTTGTTAAGGATAATCGTTTATACTCTTTGGGAGAAGATACTTGGGTTTTTGGTGGGCCATTATCTGCTAAAATTTTGGCGGAAAAGGTTGTTAAAAGTTTAGTTTAAAATGCAGTTTTTGGGTTTTTGGTGTGGATGTTAAGGTTTTTTTTACCACAGATAAACACAAATGAAGAGGTTAATTGTTTTAGTTGGTAGTTTACTGTTATTGGTGTTATTGCTGTTACTGCATATTTGCCAAGGACAAACGGAAGTTGGTTTTTTTACTGTGGTTCCTAGTTTGTTTTTTGGCAATACTCCAGAAGCAGATGTTATTCGATTTGTACGTCTTCCTCGTGGTTTAATAGCAGTAATTGCAGGAAGTGCTTTAGGTGTTAGTGGTGCATTATTACAAACAATTACTCGTAACTCTCTTGCTTCACCTACTACTTTGGGAATTAATGCTGGGGCTTATTTTGCTCTGACGCTTAGTGCAATAATTTTACCTGGAAAGTTATCACCCATTATAGTTGCTTTTACTGGCGGTTTAGTCACAGCTATTTTAGTTTATACGATCGCAGGTGCAACCCAAATTAATCCCCTACGTCTCACTTTATCTGGGATTGCTGTTTCTCTCGCCGTTTCTGCTTTTACCGCTGCTTTACAACTATTATTTGAAAATGAAACTACTGGTTTATTCTTTTGGGGTGCAGGTTCTCTTTCCCAAGTTAATTGGAATAGTAATATTTATGCAGCACCAAAAGTTATTTTCGCTCTGATTTTTGCACTTTGGATCGCAAAGGCTTTAGATATATTATTACTTGGCGAAGATGTGGCGCGATCGCTAGGACAAAAAATTCAACAAACTCGTTTACTAACTACTCTTACTGCTGTGTTTCTCGCCGCTATTTCTGTTAGCGTTGTCGGTTCTATTGGATTTGTTGGTTTAGTCGCCCCTCATCTCGTTCGTTTGTTAGGATATCGTCGTCACATTTTACTAATTCCTGGTTCTGCTATTTGGGGTGCAATTATATTAGTAGGTGCGGATATTGTCGCCCAAACTTTAACAACTAATCTCAGCGAACTTCCCACAGGTAGCATTACCGCTTTAATTGGCGCACCGTTTTTAATTATTTTAGCTCCTTCCAGCCAGCAAACTAGTAAAAATCGCCCATCAAATCAGTTTTCTCACCCTTCTCATTTTCTCCCTTTTCCTTTACTATTTACTGGTTTAAGTATCGCTTTGTGCATCTTTCTATTTATTGGTTTATCTTGGGGAAATCTTTCTCTTAACTTTGGAGAAATTGTTAATACTTTAATTGGTGGAGGAAATGCGCTTTCTCAAAGAGTAATTTGGCAGTTACGTTTACCTCGGTTATTAGTAGGGATGTTAGCTGGTGCATCTTTGGGAGTTAGCGGTTTACTCTTGCAAGGTGTGGTGCGAAACTCTTTAGCAGGACCCGAAATAGTTGGTATTACTTCCGGTGCAGGTTTAGGGGCATTATTAATGTTAGTAATTTTCCCCGAAGCGCCTGTGGAAATGATTCCTTTAGCAGCATTTAGTGGAGCTATAGCAGCATTTGGAACAGTTTATCTCTTTGCGTGGCAAAATGGGATTTCTCCCACTCGCTTGGCGCTTGTAGGTGTGGCTATATCGGCTTTTTGTGCTGCCGGAATTAACATTTTAGTCGTGTTTTCTAAACTGCGAGTTGCCCAAGCTTTAGTTTGGTTGTCAGGAAGTACTTACGCCCGTTCTTGGGAAGAATTGGGGAGATTAATAATTTTCCCTTTAATTTTGTTGCCTTTAGCTGCAATAGTGGCGCGTTGGTTAGATTTAATGGCGTTGGGTGAAGATTTACCCCGCAGTTTAGGTTTATCTTTGCAGAAAGCGCGAGGTGTGGCAATTGCGATCGCCGTTGCCCTAGCAGCAGCAGCTGTTTCAACTGTTGGTACAGTCAGTTTTGTTGGTTTAATTGCACCTCATACCGCTCGTTTATTAATTGGTTATCATCACCGTCAATTAGTTCCCATCACTGCACTTTTAGGTGCAATTTTAGTTACATTAGCAGATACTATTGGTCGAGTTATACTTGCTCCTAAAGAAATACCTTCCGGTTTAATTACAGCAATGATTGGAACACCCTATTTTCTTTGGTTATTATTAACCCAAAATTTTAAATTTAAACGCAGATGAACTCAGATATTTGATGTAATTATTCCTGTAATGAGTGCATTTTTACACTCTCATGCGAGGCTCCTTTAATCAATTATTTTTGAGTGGCGATCGCTAATTTAGCTCCTTTTACCCGACGTAATCGATCCATTACTTCTACTACACGACCATGAGCGACAACTTTATCTGCATTTAAAATTACCAAGGCTTCAGTGTTAGGAGCAATCTTAGTTTTTACTTCAGCTTCTAACTTTTCTAACTCTATTGGTTGACGATTCAGAGCGATCGCACCATCGGGTAAAATCGATACGTTAATTTGTTCCGTCTTTTGTGTTTGTGCTGTGGAAGCTTGGGGTAAATTTACAGGCAACCCTTCTGAACGAGTTAAGGACAAAGAGGAAACAATGAAATAAGCCAAGATAGAAAATATCACGTCTATCATTGGCGTAATATTAATTTCCGCACGATTTTCTGATTCTTCAGGTAGACGCATAAGTTTGTTTTCCTTGTTCGTAATGACGACGATATAACAATTCTAATTGACCACCATATTCTTGGATCAGTGCCAATTGTCTTAAGTAAAAACTGCGAAATGTATTAGCAAACATTAAGGTGGCAATTGCTACTACTAATCCCATAACTGTGGAAATTAACGCTTCACTAATTCCACCAGTTACACCACTAGCTTGAGTTCCTGCTACATCACCAAGCCTTAGGGAAGAAAAAGCTGTCATTAAGCCTAAAACTGTTCCTAATAAACCTAATAAAGGAGAGAGCGCAATAATGGTTTCAAAAACATTATTAAATCGTTTGAATGTCGGGATTTCTGCCTGTGCAGCACTTTCCAAAGCTAAGCGAAACTCTTCTGGATTAGGATTATCTAACTCTAAAGCTTCTAGGAAAATTCGAGCCATCGGTAAATCAGCATTTTGCTGGAGTAATTTGATTGCTGTACTGGGCTTTAGCGGATACAGTTTCAACGCCTCTCGCACAATTCGGCTCTGACGACGATGCACCTTGAACCAAAATAAACAGCGTTCGATAATAAATGCGATCGCAACTATCGAAAATCCTAACAAAGGCCAAGCGACTATACCGCCAGCTAAGAAATACTCAACTGCTGCTTTCATACTTTTTTCTTCAACTTTTGCTCAGGAGTATTGTACCGGATAATTTAAAAATATTTCTAATAAGAATCTTAGCTAAAAAGTAAAAAATTGCAATAGTCAACTTTGATTTAAAGATTTACCAGAGTTTTACAGGGAAGTAATAAGGCTTAAATGCTTATAAATCAGGGTTTTGAGCAACTTTTAAGCTCAGAGCAACTGGGATTGACATTTGCACATAATCGTTTTAACTTATCTGGGTAAGTGAAAATTATTTTCAATTATTGGGTGACAGAGCGATCGCACAAAGCGCCAGTTTGTCGCCCTGGACTAATGTGCATTTTGGGAAGAAGTTTAGGGGATGAGCATTTCCAGCTTTTGTTTAGAACAACGAGAGAAAGAGAAAGCAGCACTTAAAAGCATTCTGGCTTTTAGCATTGCAGGCTCAGCAGCATTGCATCTAGTTTTAGCTTTCGGGTTTGCCCTATTGGTAAAAGAACCATCTTTGGTAGATAATGCAATTGAGATAGTAGTTTTGGATGCACCAGAACCGGAAATTAAACAGCCAGAACTAGAAACGCCAAAACCAACCCCACAACCAGTAGTTACGCCGACACCAGAAAAACTAGTTAGTACACCCACACCAGAATCAATTGTCACACCCACACCAGAACCAATTGTCAGACCAAAAATAGACACTGCACGAACAAAAGTAGAAGCACCAAAACCTTTAGAAATACCTAAAGAACCAAAAGAAATAAATGAACCAATAAAAACTCCTACCCCAGCAGAACCGGAAAAAGTTGCAGAAAGATTAGCTCCGCCAAGAATTGCGGAAAACCCTAAAGAAGAACTACAAAAACCTGACCCTCAACCCACAAAACCGGAAACAGAAACACCTAACACTTCCCAACCTTTGCCAACTCCTTTAGCAAATGCTAGGAATTTTAAAGAGCAGTTAGTGGAGTCGCAACCTGTGGAAAATGAAACAAGTACAGAGGAAACACCAAATTTACCAGGAGGATTAACAGCAAATCAACAACCAGCTGTAAATAGTTCCACAATTACCAGTCAACCTATAGAATCATCTAGAGGAGTAAATCGGGAATTCCGCGATCGAATTGCTGCTACCAATAACTCAACAACTGGCGCAAATCCGGGTGATGATGCTTCTTTTACTAATCCAGTAACACCAGAAGAAGTGACAAGAAATCGAGAAAATTCTGCTAATAAACCAACAGCAACCAGTCAACCTTTACAAAGTTCTTCAAGCAGAAATCGGGTATTTAGAAATATTTTTGCTAATCCCAATAATTCTCCAACAACTACTAATCCAGCCGATGATATTTCCGCTGCTTCTCCGGGAGTTCCCAGAGAAGTAACAGCAGATAATCAACGCCCAAGCAATCGACCTGTAGGCGGAAGTAAACCGTTACAAAGTGCTACTAATAACCGAGGATTTCGAGACAGTTTTAGTAACAACAATAATACTTCTACCAGTAGAACTAATAGTAATATTTCGCCGACTGTTCCTGGAACTTCTACAGGAGTTGCAGTTAATCGACCACCAGCTAGAAGAAATACTAGACAAGAAGGGGAAAATATAGGCGGAAATCGCCAGACAGCGAGAAGAAGTGGAAGAGGTGGAGGATTGCGTTGTGTTAGCGAATGTAATCCTGAGTATCCTTCAGATTTGGAGAATGTGGAAGGTAGACCAGTAATTCAATTTGTAGTTAAAGCAGATGGTAGCACAGCCGAGCCGCAATTAGTTGAATCTAGTGGTAATAACAAATTAGATGAAGTAGCTGTGGAAGCGGTGCGAAAAATGAGATTTGCGCCTGCAGATGAAGGAAGTAGAACCGTAAAATTAGCAATTAATTTTGCTACAAGCGGTTCTGATTTTGAGCGCCAAGCGCGTGAACGTCGAGAAGAAAATAAGCGTCAACGGCGAGAAAGAGAACGTCAACGTCAGGAAGATTTAGATAGAGAAAATTAGAATTTATGCTGAAATTTGAAATTGGATTATTCACTGTTTCTGCTGTACTTGCTTATCCTTTAGTTATGCAAGCAGCTATAATTGATTTACCTAATGGTGGTCGTTGTGAGGGAGAAGTCACTAACGGTCAATTGAATGGAAAAAGTGTTTGTCAGTATGGGAATGGCGATCGCTACGAAGGCACTTTCGTCAACGGGAAAAAAGAGGGCAATGGAGCTTATACCTTTGCTGATAAAAGCCGTTATACGGGAGAATTTAAAGACAATCAAATTAATGGGAAAGGAGTTTGGGAATATCCAGATGGCGATCGCTACGAAGGCGAATTTAGCAACGGTCAACTAAATGGTACAGGCGTTTATATTACATCTGGCGGAGGTCGTTACGAAGGTCAATTTAAAGATGGTACACCTAACGGTAAAGGAACTTACATTTTCGCCAATGGTAACAAATGTTCGGGAAACGTTACTAATGGTCAAATTAGCGGTACTGGCAATTGTATTTATACCAATGGCAACCGTTATCAAGGTGAGTTAAGTAATAATCAACCCAGCGGTAAAGGCGTTTATACTTTTGCAGATGGTGGTAGCTATAAAGGAGAATTTAAAAACGGACAGTTTAATGGTATAGGAGTAAGAGAATATCCGAATGGAAATCGTTATGAAGGGAGTTTTCGTAATGGTAAACCGGAAGGACAAGGAAGTTTTACGATCGTTAAAGAAGGTACTTATAAGGGAGAATTTAAAGATGGACAGTTTCATGGTAAAGGCGTGTTTACTTTTGCGAATAAAAACCGTTATGAGGGTGATTTTCAGCAAGGAAAATTTCATGGTACGGGAATTTATGTGTTTGCCAATGGCGATCGGTGTGAAGGAGAATTTAGTGCAGGTAATTTAAATGGTAAAGCTATCTGTAAATACGCCAATGGTGATAGTTACGATGGAGAGTTTCGTAACGGAGATAAACACGGAAAAGGGGTTTATATTTATGCTGATGGAACAAGGTTACAAGGTAATTGGCAGGAGGGTAAGTTTCAGAATTAGAATATGACAGAAACTTCACTTACTAAGTAGTCGGATAAAAGTAAACAATACTATATGAACTTTTGTAAAAGTTTTGTAATTATTGACAGCAGGCTGATTGAGCATCTTCATAAAAGTTAAGACAGTTTACATTATTTATGTCCGACTACTTACAGCAAGAATTAGAGGTGCTAATTCAGCAGCAACAAGCTTTGCAAAGTCCCTAAAAATAGAAGGCGATTTGGTGGAAAAAAGTTTGCTGTAAAATCTGTACTTGGTAATTACTCATATAAAGCAATTAATAATAAAACGTTTGCTTAAGAGGTGGCGCTGGTAGCGATTTACTATTAAGTGAATTGGAAAACGATAAAATTTCACTTACGTCTAAGCAAATAGGTTCAGAAGCGATCGCGCCCCACCCACAAGCTTTCCAAGGATGCGCGATCGCTCTCCTTTCCCTCACTTCCCGTCAGTCGCTCGTACTTTACATTTTGTAACTTTAGTGAGTGAAAATCAAATTAGACTTTTTCCAGCTACCACTGAGCTTTTGAGGTACTTAGCATCTATTTTGTACTATCGGTTGACTTTATAACTTAAGTGAGTTAATGTAGTTTACAAGTTCAAATCAAGCCAACAGATATAACAAAGCTGTGAAGTGAGGAGCGATCGCCGCCATCCTCTATTTCGCTGCCAAAATCTAATTTCTCACTAATTCAACTTTGATTTGAGGAAATAGTTGTATGAATACCATAAAGAAATTATCAATGGCTACAGTTGGAGTAGCATTAATTGGGCTGGGAACATCTGGTACTGCACAGGCAGGGATACTCGGAGGGCAGCTTTTCTCGACATGGGGAGACGTAGAAGTAAAGATTCTGCCATCCACAGCTGCATATAATGTTTTTGTTTTAGAATCAATTCCATTTGGAGGATACAATTTAAATGAAATTTACCAAGGCATTTATTATTCTAACTGGAACCGCTTTAGTTACACTAAAAACTACCAATGCTGCCCAAGCTGCTAGATTTGGAAGAGTAGAATTTCCTAATGGAGTCCTTTCTTTTGCTGATGTAGTAATTTCATACAATCCATCTATTAATAATGGAAGTCCTATTGCAAGTGCAAGAAATCCCAACAAAGCTCTAGGCGCACCAGACAGCGGATTGATAGATTTTGGATGCGATGTTTCCTTGGGAGTTGGAGGCAGTTTAACTCTCAAGTTCACTAATAATTTCTTGTCGGGAAGCGGTAACAGAACTGCTGATTTATGGATTTTTGAAACAGGTTTGGATAAAGAAGCTACATTTGTAGATATTAGTAAAGATGGCTTGACATGGTATAGCCTTGGTAAAGTTTCCGGCGGAACTCAAGGTATTGATATAGATGCCTTTGGATGGGGGAAAAATGATTTATTTTCCTATGTGCGCTTAACTGACGATCCCAATCAAGGAAATAGAACTGGGACTAAATTCCCAATTGGTAAAATAGACCCTTTTTTAGGTGCTGACATAGATGCAGTTGGCGCTATCTGGTATCCTCAATCACAAAATTCCAACCCTCAAACTGTCCCAGAACCGACTTCAGTCGTAGGATTAATAGTTTTGAGTGTGTTTACTACTCTGTCACAATTATTACTGAAAAACAAAGCAACCAAACAGACGTTACAAAAACTTTAATCAAAAGTTTTCTCAAAAAGTAAAGAATTATCAAAATCATGGTAGTGAGTCAGGCAATTAGGTGTAACATATCTCTGTTTACAGTTCTCGACTTGGTTAAATTTCAATTAATGGTTGCTCTGAGTCACTCCAAATGGGAAAACTAAACCAGGCTATGAAAAATGAAACAGAGTGCTTCTTACCAAATCTGCTTTTTTAGCTGTCTAGCTATTTTGGGAATATTTACAAATACTCCAATTACAGCACAAATAATTCCCGATCGGACATTACCAAGTAATTCTATTGTGACTCCTCAAGGAAATAGCTATCTCATTGAGGGAGGAACTAGGTCTGGTAACAATTTGTTTCATAGCTTTCAAGAGTTTTCCATACCTACTAAAACCAATGCCCATTTCAATAACGCTTTAGAAATTCAAAATATTTTTAGCAGAATTACAGGAAACTCCATTTCTAATATTGATGGGTTGATTAAAACTAACGGTACAGCTAATCTGTTTTTAATTAATCCAAATGGAATTATTTTTGGCCCGAATGCACAGTTGAATATTGGTGGTTCATTTTTTGTCAGCACAGCTAATAGTATTAAATTTGCTGATGGTACAGAATTTAGCGCAACAGCGCCTCAAAGTAACCCTTTATTAATTGTCAGTGTTCCCATTGGGTTACAATTTGGGTCAACGCCAGGAAAAATTATCGTACAAAACCCAAATCAAAGTTTTAACATCAATCCAGAGCAAAGAAATATAGACCGTACACAATTTGAAGGATTTCTAGCAGTACCCCCTGAATTGATAGTTAATGAAGCGCTGATTAGGATTGAAAATGTAGTTAGAGCGCTCATAGAATCTTTTCAAGGTTTGCAGGTAAACTCAGGTAGAACTCTAGCATTAATCGGTGGAGACGTAACAATCGAAGGTGGCATTCTTATTACTAAAGGTAATTTACTAGCGCCTGGAGGTAGGATTGAGCTAGGTAGTGTTGCAGGTAATAGTAGCATTAGCCTTATGCCTGTAATTAATGGTTATACAATGGGGTATGAGGGTGCAAATAGTTTCGGGGAAATTAATCTATCTCGACAGTCTTTTATTAATGTTAGTGGTTCTGGCGGTGGGGATATTCAAATAAAGGCCGATCGCGTTACTTTATCTGATAGCAGCGCTATTTTTGCCACCACATTGGGAAATCAAGATGGAGGTACAATTTCTATTCAAGCACGGCAATTAAATATTGTCGGCAACTCGATTCTTGGTGCTGTGACAGTGGCACCAGGAAAAAGCGAAACCCTGAACATTGTAACGGGCAAATTAACAATCCAAAACGGTTTTATTGGTTCTCTCTCGCTTCGCAATCCTTCATTAGTTCGTAACCCTTTATTGCGAGGTTTAGCTCCGGTTCCTGGCGATGCAGGTGATATAAATATTCAAGCTACAAATTCTATCAATTTGATTGGAACATTGTTTCAGGGTCAGCTGCCCAGTGGCATTTTTGCCGCGACTGGTGATGCCGGAAAAGGCGGTAACTTAGCGATCGCTACTAGGGAATTAGTAGTTAGAGATGGAGCACAAATCGCTGTCACAACAGGTGGTACAGGTAAAGCAGGATCGATTCAAATTAATGCTGCTGAATCAATAAAAGTAATAGCAGATTCAGCAGATGGGTTGTTACGCAGCGGTATATTTGCTTCTAGTTTTGGTAGCGGCGATGCAGGGAGTTTGAACTTATACACCAGGTCATTAACAGTTCAAAATGGAGCAGCTATTTCAGCTGCTACACGCACCGGAACTGGAGGAAGTGTAACGATCCATGCTGTAGATTTATTAGAAATAGCAGGTACTACTACCAAACCTTTAATTCCAAATTCAACGCTTTTTGCTAGTGATGTGTCTGCCAATACTTTGGGTACAGGTAGGGCTGGAGATGTATCTGTGCGAACAAGACGATTAATTGTTCGGGATGGTGCTAGGTTAACAGCAGCTACTTTGAATCTAGGAACTGGGCCAGCAGGTGATTTAAATGTCGCAGCCAATTTTATTGAGTTAAAAAACGGCACAATTACCGCAGAAACAAAATCTGGAAATTTCGGAAATATTACAATTAATAGTAATAATTTACAAATGAAAGATAATAGCCAAATTACCACTAATGCTAGTGGAACAGGCGGCAATATCATTATTAATAGTAATGTAATAGCAGCCTTGGAAAATAGCGATATTACAGCAAATTCGATCGACAGCCAAGGAGGTCAAGTTAGCATTAAAGCGCAAGGAATTTTTGGCGCACAAGTAAGAAGAGAACCAACATTAACCACTAGTGATATCACAGCGAGTTCTCAATTAGGGCCGCAATTTGATGGAGTTGTAAATATTCAAACTCCTGATGTCGATCCTACTCAAGGATTGTTGAGTAGTCCACAAATTGTCAATCCTCCCCGGATTACTACTGGATGTCAAGCTGTCAGTACGGAAGCATCTAATTTTATTATTACTGGAACAGGTGGTGTACCGCCTAACCCAGCGCAACCCCTTACCAGCGAGGCAATTTGGGTAGATGCACGTTCCAGTTCTGTTAACAATTATCGATCGCAAAATGAACTACAAAAAACTGAAATTGTGGAGGCGCAAGGT
>NZ_JBHFNQ010000085.1:0-5325 GCF_041929345.1 Floridaenema aerugineum BLCC-F46 | reverse complement strand
CTAGATTTTCTGCCTTTGTAGGGGCGAAGCATTCGGGTCAAAAATTATGGCCTAAAACCTAGATTTTCTGCCTTTGTAGGGGCGAAGCATTCGGGTCAAAAATTATGGCCTAAAACCTAGATTTTCTGCCTTTGTAGGGGCGAAGCATTCGGGTCAAAAATTATGGCCTAAAACCTAGATTTTCTGCCCGAATGCTTCGCCCCTACTCAAAACCCGAGCAGTATTGACTTGAGTCGTTTCTTTGAAAAATTCAAGGACTAAAGTCCTTACAACGAACCAAAACCTATTTAGCAGCTGCTTTTTGCGGGGATTTAACTTCATTTTTAGAAGTAATACCTTGCTCAAAATCACTCACATTGCTTAAGGTTGTTTCACAAATATTTCGTACTGCGTCTTCGGTGAAAAATGCTTGGTGTCCGGTAACAATTACATTCGGGAAAGTTAACAAACGTTGAAAAACATCATCCTGAATAATTTCCATAGAAAGGTCTTCAAAAAATAATTCCCCTTCTTGTTCGTAAACATCTAAACCCAAGTAACCGATTTTGCCAGATTTTAACCCAGCGATCACGGCTTCGGTATTAACTAATGCGCCGCGACTGGTGTTAATGAGCATTACTCCATGTTTCATTTGATCGATCGCCTGTTCATCAATCAAATGATAAGTTTCAGCAGTTAACGGGCAATGTAGAGAAATAATATCCGAATTAGCAAATAATTCTGGTAAATCCACATATTTAGCACCAGAAGCAGCAAAATCAGCATTGGGATATAGATCGTAAGCCAAAATTTGACAACCAAAACCCTTCATCAAGTTGCCAAAAATTTGCCCAATTTTCCCAGTACCAATTACGCCGACTGTGCGACCATGAATATCAAAACCCATCAATCCTTCCAAAGCAAAATTCCCTTCTCGAACTCGGTTAAAAGCCCGGTGAAATTTCCGATTTAAAGTTAAAATTAACCCGACGGCGTGTTCTGCAACTGCATAAGGTGAATATGCTGGAACGCGCAAAACTGTAAGTCCTAAATCCGCTGCTGCTTGTAAATCTACATGATTAAAACCAGCAGAACGGAGAGCCAACAATTTTGTGCCGCGTGAAGCAATTATTTCCAATGCTTTAGCATCAGCATTGTCATTTACAAATATACAAACAGCCGGAAAATCTGCCGCCAAAGGAGCAGTATTAGCATTAAATTCAGCTGTAAAAAACTCTAATTCATGCCCATGTTTGGCATTGGCAGCTTCGAGGAAACGGCGATCGTAAGGTTTAGTGCTAAAAACTGCTACTCTCATGGTGATTAGGGATTAGGGACTGGGGATTGGGGATGGGGGCGGGGTTAGGGGTTAGGGGTTAGGGATTAGGGAAAAACTCCCCTGCTCCCCTGCTCCCCTCCTCCCCTGCTCCGAGAGCCTCTAAGCTGGCTGAAGTGATTTTTCTTTCGCTGCCATTGCGAGAATTAGGTCAACCATTCTGCTGGAATAACCCCATTCGTTGTCGTACCAAGCAACTATTTTGAAGAAATTCGAGTTTAATTCAATTCCCGCACCTGCATCGAAAATGCTGGAATGAGGATCTGTGGTAAAGTCGCTGGAGACTACATCATCTTCGGTGTAACCCAAAATCCCTTTGAGTTCGGCTTCTGATGCTGCCTTCATGACTTCACAGATTTCTTTGTAGCTGGTGGCTTTTTCCGTTTTGAAAGTTAAGTCAACCGCTGAAACATCGGGGGTAGGTACGCGGAAAGCCATCCCTGTGAGTTTGCCTTTCAGTTCTGGAATCGCTAGGGTAACGGCTTTAGCTGCACCTGTGGAAGCGGGGATGATGTTTTGCGCTGCACCACGTCCACCGCGAAAGTCTTTTTTGCTGGGCCCGTCAACTGTGGGCTGGGTGGCTGTCATGGCGTGAACTGTGGTCATTAAGCCTTCGACGAGTCCGAAGTTATCGTTGATTACTTTGGCGACGGGGGCTAAACAGTTGGTGGTGCAACTGGCGTTGGAAACGATGTTATCTTTGCTGGGGTCGTATTTGTCGTGATTGACTCCCATCACTAAGGTTGGTACTTTATCGGGATCTTTGGTGGGGGCGGAAATTAAGACTTTTTTCGCACCTGCGGTGAGGTGTTTGGATGCGCCATCAAAGCTGGTAAATAGTCCGGTAGACTCAACTACGTAGTCGATACCCATTTTTCCCCAAGGTAGTTCTTCGGGATTTCTTACTGATACGCAGGGGATAAACTTGCCATTAACAACGATGCCGTCTTCTTTGGCTTCGACTGTGCCCGCAAAACGACCGTGTGTGGAGTCATATTTTAATAAGTAGGCGATCGCTTCTGGTGGTACAAGATCGTTAATGCAAGCCATTTCGATTTCTGGATTATCAAGTCCGATGCGGAATACCAATCTACCGATGCGACCAAATCCGTTAATGCCTACTTTAATAGCTGCCATGAAAATCTCCTTTTAGTTCTGTGTCAATAAGTCTGACAACTTGGTTATGAAGACTTGTTTATCAATGATGCTGAAGTTATGGATAATGTACTTTCAGCTTCATGTCAAGTATTCAAACGCTTATCACGATAATGCTTTCTACTCTCAAGAGTGCTTTTTTTTGGCAAAGTCTTAAGCTTTAGTAAGTAGGTAGATGTCAATAAAGTGAAAACTCTCGTCGGGCAGGATGCCCACCCCACAAGAGTTACAGCTTGCTTGTGGGGTGGGCATCTTGCCTGCCCCATCTAAAGATAACTATTATCACTTTATTTATTTGCATCTACTTAGTTGGTTTTGTAGGTAAGGTGACTGTTACTGTGGTTCCTTGTCCAATTTGACTGATAATGGAAATTTCGCCGTTGTGGGCATCGACGCAGGTTTTGACGACGGCTAAACCTAGTCCACTACCGCGCACGGATTTGACGTTGCTGCATCGATAGAATGCTTCAAATAGGTGAGTTTGTTCTTCTGGGGGAATGCCAATGCCACGATCTTGTACTTGGAGGACGATCGCACTTTCCTCACATTCCACTGTTAAATTTATCGCACTGCTTTGCGGTGAGTATTTCGCTGCATTGGTGAGTAAGTTAATCATAATTTGACGAACAATAGTTTCATCTATTTCCACGCTAGTTCTGTCACTTGTATAGGAAAATTCAATAGGATTATCGTTGCTCTGTAACTGGAAAGATTCAATTAATTCTCGACAAAATTCTTCTAGGTTTACTGTTGTTGGATAGCATTGTAATTTCCCGGATTCTGATTTGCCGATTAATAAAACTTGCTCTAAGAGATACATTAAATGATTGACAGAAGCATCAATTTTGTTGAAATAACGGTTTTGCGTTTCAATGGGTAAGTTAGGGCAACCTTGACGTAACAGGGAATTGAAGCCTTGAATGCTGACTAACGGAGCGTGGAAATCGTGAGTTACTAAAGAGACAAATTCTGATTTTAAGCGATTGAGTTCTTTTTCTTGGGCTAAGGCTTGCAGGGCTTCGGCTCTGGCTTGTTCGAGTTCTAGTTCGATTTGTTTGCGATCGCTAATATCTCTCACAATCACCAACACTTCATCATCTGTACAAGGAACAATTCTGGTTTCTTCGTAATAAATCCTTTGATTAAATACTACTTGTCGTTCATCAACTTTAATTTGTTTTGTTGCCAAAACTTCTTGAATTGCCTGCATTAATTCTGAAGCGGTTTCCAAGGGCAAAACATCATTAATATGTTTATCAATTTGGGCTTTTTCTAAATTAAATACTCTAACATTACCGCCATAAAAGACATCTAAATAAGTACCATCACGATGAATTCGGATTAATAAATCAGGGATTGCTTGCACTAAGGCGCGATTAGTTGCTTCACTTTGGCGGAGTTTTTCCTCTGCTTCCTTGCGTTCTGTCAAGTCACGAGTCATCCCAAGATAACGAATCAGTTGGTGATTTTCATCAAATATAGGTTCGCCCCTAGCTTCCAGAAAACGCACAGTGCCATCAGCGCGAATAATCCGCAGATCGGCAGCAAAGGGCTTTCGGTTAATAACTGGCTCATAGATTTGTGCTTGGTGAATCGGGAGATCGTCTGGATGCACGAAGGCCAAACTCTCCTGATAGTTGGGCTGGGGTTGTTTGGGATCGAGTCCGTGAATGCGATAGAGTTCTTCTGACCAAGTTATTTGTCGAGTTTGAAAATTAAATTCCCAACTGCCGATATGGGCAATTTGTTGGACTTTTTTTAAGGTAGTTTCTCGCAGTCGTAAAGCAACTTCAATTTGCTTACGTTCTTCAATTTCTTGTGCTAACTGGGCATTCGCTTTCATCAAAGCAGTTGTTCTGGTAGCGATCAGAGTTTCTAACGCTTGGTGATTACGTTTCAGTCGAGGAATGGCGAGTAAAAAGGTAAATCCAGTGGAAGCGATCGCACCCATAATCCATAATTCTAAACTGCGAGTGCGATCGATTCCCATCGCGTAAACAATCAGTGCGATCGTAATCTGTAAGATGCCCGTTGAAATTAATAACCCTGGTAGGGACAAGACAAAACCAAGGCGGTACAAAGATTTAGCCATTTAATTATTAGATCGTAGACTTTAACGCAACCATCCTCTAGATCTTATTTAATATTTCTCTCAATTGAGCAGCGAGTTGAGGAGGTTTGCACGCTTTGGAAATTACCGCTTTACCGCCGATATTTAATAAGTGTTGCCGATCTTCTGCGTGAGTTCTTGCTGTCAGGAAAATTACCGGAATCCCCTGAGTGATGGGATTAGACTGAAGTTGGGATAAAACTTCGACTCCATCCATCCCTGGCATGACTACATCTAATAGAATGGCATCTAATTTTTCTTGATGGGCGATCGCTAAACCCATTTCCCCCGATTCTGCCAAAAGCACCTCTATTCCAGCAACTATTGAACTCAGAGTCACATAAAAAATTTCCCGCAAGTCCTCATCATCATCAATTAGCAGGATTCGCCTATTTATTAGTGTTGATTTCGCCATGAACCTTGATTATAAACCTCGTGAGAAGCCTTGAGCTTTAGCCAACTAAGCAAAAATTCTAGATGTAAAAAGTAAAAAAAAGGAGCAGTTATATCAAATCCGGGTTGTTTTTCCCACACAATGTAGAGGTGAAAACTCTCGTCGGGGGGGGTGGACCACCCCCCAAAAAAAAAAAAATAAGTTTGGGGGGGGAAACGGACCGCCCCCCCCCCAACAAAATACAAAAGTTGTGGGTGGGGGGGGGCCGCCCCCCCCCCCCCCAAACAACTTTAAAAAGAATTTTGTTGGTTGAAAAAGGGACCAGCTAAAAAGAACCAAGAAGTTAAATAA